>JBCBHD010000130.1:0-8652 GCA_038526115.1 Pseudomonadota bacterium
CTGCTGCTGGGCAGCGGCGGTTTCGCCCAGCGCAACCCCGAAGTCCCCAACAGCACTGCTGTCCTCGCCAATTGAGATAGCCGCAAGGCCAGTCGCTTGTGCTCCGTCAGAGTTAGTGTCGAATCCGTCGCCTCCGATGGCGATTGACCCAGACCCTGTCGCATCGCTTTGCTCCCCGATGGAAATCGCGGAATCCGCGGTCGCTGCCGCCAACGCTCCTAGAGCCACAGTGCCGGTGGCGTTAGCCAAGCTATCAGTACCGACAGCGGTGGCCAATTCTCCGCTAGCGATTGCGCCGATAAAGCTGAAGTCGGGTCCATCGCTGCCGATGGCAACTGCACCAACGCCTGTCGCATCGGTAAGCCGACCGATTGCGATGCTGCTTTCCGCCACCGCTTCTGCTTGCTGGCCTATTGCAACCGCTCCAATGTCCGTCGCAAACGAGTTGTTGCCGACTGCAACGGCACCGTTTGCACTTGCGCGGGAAACGGTACCAAGTGCCGTTGAACGCTCTCCGGTAGCGTCCGAACTGTTGCCGATCGCTATCGCATTCTGCTGGGTGGCTTCCGCCGAGTTTCCAATCGCGATGCTGGAATTACCGGATGCCGTGGTGGCAGCACCAAGAGCGGTTGCTCCACCGCCGGACGCGTTGGCAGACACCCCGCACGCCAGCCTGCTATCCTCGCCAGCCGAATTCGCCCCGCCGTCATTGTCGCTTCCTGCGTCGACGACACCATCATTGTCCCGATCCAGCAGGCAGTCTTCGGCGAGCACTTGATCCATTGGCAGTGCGAAGCTCGCGCAAACGCTGAGCGTAAGTGCGGTCGAAATCAGCAGAGCATTCTTCATGGGTATTCCCTTTCATCGAGGATGAAGAGGCGTTCGGCTTGCGACCCGACCGATCGGCTCCGCGGCCGATTCTGGCATGTTGCCCGTTGCCTCAGTTTTGAGATTTGTTGTGTTCGGAAGGTCGAACGTCAGAACCCGAACAGCACGGTCGCCCGCGTTCCGATGTCGCCGTCTGCAGTGTTCCCGCTGACCCCGGCCGAGAGGTAGACATCGGTCGCGATCTCGCCAGTCAGGTTGCCGGCAATCGCTTGCTCACCGCGGTAGTTCGCAACGGACATCGATAGCGAAACCTTCTTGCCGGGGGCGATGGCCGGCCCTCCCATCGCCATGGCAGCAGCGATCCCGCCGCGCGTGCGGCTGTCGAGGTCCTCAAGCCGGAACTCGAGATTGCTGACACGTCCATCCAGCGCAGCAACGCTGCTTTCGAGTTGACCGAATTGAGCTTCGGAAACCTGAGCGAGCGCGTTCACGGACACCCGCACGTTATCAACCGAAGCGGCAGTGGCGACAGTTTGCCGGCCAAGTGTGCCGCTCTGATCGACGGTAACCACATCAACCGGTCCCTGCTGCGCCAATGTCGATGCTTCGATATCGCCGATCCGAACCGCAGTGCCGTTTTCGCCGAGCGTGACCTGATTGCCCTGTGAAGAGATCATCACAGGGCTCGCTGAACTTGCGGAGCTGCTGGCGAAACCGAGGTTCCCAGCGGAATCGACTGTAACGAAAGATAGCGCACCCGATTGCGCCGCGTTGGAAGCAGCGGTTGGCAGGCCCGGAATCGTTATTGTCACTGGACCGGTTGCGCCAAAGCCCGATCCATCCTGACCCAGCACGATCTGGTTGATCCGAGTGGTCACGGCACCCGCACCAAGAGCAAATGAAGCAGCGTGCATCGCGACGGATCCAGTGCCGATAGCGGAAGAGAAATCCGCAAAGGCAGTCGAACCGGAACCCAATGCCAGCGACGACAGGCCTCCCGCCTCGGCAAATGACCCCAAGGCAGTCGAGTTGACACCACTGGCGTTCGTTATCGCACCCAATGCATAGGAAAGGGCACCCGTCGCCTTCGCGTCAGGGCCAATCGCGGTCGCATAATCGGCAGTCGCCTCCGCCCCTTCATCATCGGCATCGACCGGGCCATCCCCACCGATCGCTATCGCGCTGATCGCGCTCGCGGTGGTGTTCTTACCCAAAGCAAAGCTCGCTTCCCCTTGGGCGCGGGCAAACTCCCCGATTGCAATACCTGAAGAGACCGAGGCACTGGCCTGGTCACCAATCGCAACGGCTGCACCTCCGGCTGCACTTGACCCCAAGCCAAGCGAGATAGCTCTGAATCCGCTTGCACTTGCCGCAAACCCTGCCGCGATGCCGCCGCTTCCACTCGCGTCACTCGACCCACCGATGGCAATCCCATCTCCGATAGTGCTCGATGCGTTGGACCCGATAGCAATGGAATTCCCATTACTTGCAACGGTGTTGTCACCCAAGGCGACGGAACCACCCCCGCTCGCCTCAGCGGCCTCACCGATTGCGGTTGCTCGGGCTCCGCTTGCGAGGGCATCAACTCCGATCGCCGATGCTCCTGACGCAGTGGCCTGAGCACCACTGTTGCCCAGATCCTGCCCGTCCCCTCCAATCGCGATCGAACCGCTGCCAAAGGCATCGGAGAATGTTCCCAGCGCGATCGCGTTGTCATCGAGAGCCCGTGCGCCTCGCCCCACAGCCGTGCTACCAAGCGCACTTGCCAATGAGCCCGCGCCCAACGCAGTGCTGTCTTGATTGGACGCTGTCGCACTTCCTCCGAGCGCAGTTGCATCTGCGTCGGAAGCTTCAGAGAATCCGCCGACCGCCACGGATGAAAAGCCCGATGATTCCGTGTTGGGTCCAACAGCAACGGAGTTGGTTAGGGTCGCGCTGCTTCTCTCTCCGATTGCAACAGCCGATAACCCGCTGGACGATGAGCCGACGCCGATAGCAATAGCATCGGTCGACGTCGCCCGCGCCCCCGCGTCTCCGACAACGAAAGGAGTGTCGCCACCAATTGCGATGGCGCCAAAGGCTGAAGCGACAGTTTTTCGTCCAATCGCGATAGAATCATCGAGCGATGACTGGGCTTCGTCACCTATAGCTATCGAGCCGAAACTTGATGAGGAGGAATCGTCGCCAATCGCAATTGACCCGGCGGCCCCAGCGGACGCAAACTGCCCTAAAGCTGTCGCACCTGCTCCAGTTGCCGAGGCCGCTTGACCGATAGCAGTCGCTTGATCGGCTGATGCATTGGCCTCATTGCCGAGCGCGGTTGTGCGCGTTGCCGTTGCATCGGATGAGCTGCCAATGGCCGTCGATCGAGAACCTGTAGCCTCGGCCCCTACACCGCAGGCGGTCGAACTATCGGCGTTGTTCGAATTCGCTCCGCCGTCATTGTCCGTTGAGTCGACAACACCATCATTGTCTCGATCCAGAATGCAGTCATCTGCTCTCACCTGTTCAGCAGGCAACGCCAAGCTTGCCACGACTCCCATCGCCAGCGCGCTCGAAATATGCAGAGTGTTTTTCATGGACTTCCCCTCGGTGCGGCACACAGAAATGCGCGCTTCACCATGACCAACGGGAACCGCGTTGAAATCCGGACAGACTTTTTCGAATTTTGTTGAGCGTTCAAAGCTAGTCGATACAATCGCGTGCATGGCCGCAGAGAGCGATGAGACCCATTACGACAAGGTGGAGCGCGATGTCGCCGCGGCTCTGTTTACGCAGCATTATGAGGACCTTGCCAATCTCGCACGGGCGCGGCGGCGCCGATCCAAAGCCTCAGACACGATGATGACCGAGGACATACTGCACGAGAGCTTTCTCAAGCTTGGGCAGGAGAAGATCTGGCGCGACGATAAACATTTCCTGTGTGCGGCCTCGCTCGCGATCCGCCATGTCATTGTCGACTACGCTCGCCGTAAGCTCACGGCCAAGCGCCGCCATGAACGCGTCGAGAACCCCGAGGAGGCCGGGGTCATGGTCGAGTATGGCGAAAGCCCCGAGGAACTGGTGGCGATCGGGAACCTCATGGAACGGCTCGAACACGCGCGCCCCCGTTGGGCGCGGATCGTAGACGCGCGCTACTTCGCAGGAATGACCGAAGAAGAAACCGCCAACATGCTCGGTGTGTCCGACCGCACTGTGCGCCGTGATTGGACAGACGCTAAAGCATGGTTGGCAGAACGAGTGGCTTAACTGATGCCTAGCAGAGATTTAAGTACGTTGGCTTTGTATGTGAGTTCCAGGCTGCCAGCCACGCGATCTTTGTCCAGCTCACGGTACTGGCGCAGCGCTTCTTCACGATTGCCTTCAGCGTTGAGGAGATAGGCCCGCGCAAGCATCCCTCGCGCATGAGGCTCGCCCCCTTCCCGATCCAGCGGCATCATCACGTCTGCGAGAAGCGGGCGAACCTCGTCGGTCATACCTGCAAGCGCGCCTGTCTCGATAACCAATCCCGCTGTGGTGAGATGGTATGGCGAACCGACAGGATATTCCTGTTCAGCCAACTCGTGTGCTGCTTTCGCTTTTTCATGAGACGCCACATGATCCCCTTCGATCTGCAAGGCATAGGCTTCAAAAAGACGATGCATGCTGCGATGACGTAAATGGCCCTTTTCAGGATCCATCACGTCCTCTTCGCTCGGCCAGTATTCTCTCGCCAGCGCCACATCTCGCTTATGATGTAGGATGTAGCCGACGAGGTTCAGCGAGCGCGTATTGACCGAAATGGCGTTGGTGTCTTTAGCCCGCTTCGACAATTCGACCGACTCGATTGCGTATTCAACGACCTTGTCGAAGTCCTTTTGTTTGGCCACAAGAACGGCGAGCGAATTGTAGTAATATGCTCTGGTAGACTCATCGATTTCGGGATCAGTTGCTTCGGCCAGATTAGCCCGGATCGCATCCGCCACATCGGCCTCGTCTTGCGTGCTCAGCGCCAAGCTGAGCGCCACGCGCGCATACGCTGGACTCTCGAATAGATATGGCTTTGCTTTCATCCACCCTAGTGCTGCGCGCAGTTCTTGCTCGGCCCCTTCGCTATCGCCAAGTTCTCGGAGATTTCGCGCCTGAATCACTCGAGCAGACTGAACGCCAATGTCAGGCGCCTCCTCGGCATTGATCAAGAATCCGAGAATCTCGCCCGACTTGGCGTAGTCGCCACGGTTCGACAAATACCGGCCCACGAACAAGTGCAAGGCCGCTACATCGTCAGGGTTCTCTGACATACCAGCTTGAGCTTCATTCGCTTTTTGAATCAGGTAACTACGAAACCTTGCTTCATCCAGACCCTGATCCTCGATCATGTAGCGCTGCGACATGTTCGCAGACAAACGCGCTGCTGCGTTTGAGAAATCGTTCTCTTGGAGGAAGTGCTCTGCTTCTTCAGCGCGCAGTTCCGCCTCTGCTCGCGCCTCGTTAGCTTGTAGGGCAAAGGCACTGACGCCGATCACACCGGCGATCGCAGCAGCGATCGCAGCGGCACTCATGCCTGAGGCGAGTTTATTGCGCCCAATCAGCTTCTTGAACTTGATGAGTGTGGGGATGGGACGAGCCGAAACTGGAAAACCGCCAAGCAACTTTTCCAGATCATCGCCCATCGCATCGATCGACCCATAGCGCGCCGCCGGATCGCTGGTGGTCGCTTTGGTCAGGATTGCAGCAAGATCGGCGTCGCCAATCCGGGCAGCGTTGATGCCAACACCGCCATCGCTCTGGCGTGCTGGCAAGGCGCCTGTCTCAAGCATGTGTGTCAACATTCCAACCGCGAAGATATCGGTGGCGGCGCTCACTGGGTTGCCGAGTAGTTGCTCGGGAGCGGCAAAAGCGATGGTAAGCGGGCCGCGCCCTTGCGCTGAATCCGGATCGTCGAGCAGAGAGGCAACACCGAAGTCGATTAGCCGCAATTCGCCGTCGGTGTTGATCAGGACATTGTCGTGCTTGATGTCGCGGTGGAGCACGAGCCGCCCATGAGCATGGGACAAGGCTTCACACAGTCGAACGATCAATCCAAGACGAGCCTGACGACCAAGACGAGCGGATTTGACATGGGCGTCGATTGGCACGCCCTCAACGAATTCCATCGTCATGTAAGGCGCTCCGCTCTCGGTTGTTCCACCGTCGACGATCCGTGCAATGTTGGGATGCTCCAATTGAGCGAGCCGGTTGCGTTCCCCTTCGAACCGTTCGCTCAGCCCCTTGTCCGGATTGCGGGCGATTTTGAGCGCGACACGTTGTTCGAACAGGCCATCGTCACGGGTGGCCTCGAAAACCTCGCCCATACCGCCTGCGCCAAGCGGGGATTCGATCTTCCAGATATCGATGCGATCCCCCGGCTGCATCATACTCGTTTGATGCTCATCAGCTTCAGGCATGCGGGTCTGCATAAAAGAACGCGCTGCCTTGCCCGTTGCGCGAAGACTCTCGATTTGTTCGCATAGCGCCGGGTCTTCGCTTTGCAGACGCTCCAATTCCAGAGCCAGTTCGTCTGAATCCAATGTTTCCAGACGCGTGAGCGTTTTCGATATGATTGCCCAATCCACTGTTCACCCCCGATCTGCGAGCGGAAAAGGATACCCATTTCATGGAATTGCTCAATGTTCGACGGAAATGAGCGTTCTATTTCCAGATGTCGGTTGCATCAGGCGGATACAGGTGGCTTTGACGACCCAGTTGAGCCCGGCACTTCACTATCAATGGCCATGCTGCTTGCATCGGGAGAGTGCCCTTAAGGAAACGCTTTGGGTTCAGCTTGTTTGATGTAAGTTGGAACTAGGTCATTCTGCCGGAGCAATCGATGAGCGAGTTTCCCGCCACAACGGGCGAATACAAGCAAGGGAAACGCAATGCGTTCACCCGCTTTCTGGATGGAGTTGAATGGCTTGGCAACTTACTGCCGCATCCAGTCACGCTGTTTGCGATACTAGCACTCGGTATCGTGCTGCTGTCTGGATTGCTCGGCTGGATGGGCGTTGCGGTTGTTGATCCCAGGCCGGCAGGTGCGCCCGGCGTTGCTGAAGACGGCATGATCCGTGCAGTCAGCTTGATGGACGGTGACGGGGTCCGGCGAATTTTCACCAATCTCGTCGACAATTTCACCGGCTTTGCACCGCTTGGCGTAGTGCTGGTTGCGATGCTGGGGGTTGGCGTAGCTGAAAGGTCTGGTCTGTTGTCTGCAGCGGTACGTTCAATGGTGCTTGGCGCTCCGAAGAACCTAGTGACGGTTGCAATTGTCTTTGCAGGTATCGTTTCAAACACGGCATCCGAAGTCGGTTACGTCGTATTAATCCCGCTGGCAGGGGCTATCTTTTATGCTCTGGGGCGACACCCACTGGCCGGTATGGCCGCTGCATTTGCTGGAGTCTCTGGCGGCTACAGCGCAAACTTGCTGATTGGAACGATAGACCCACTGCTCGCTGGAATTACGCAAGAAGCCGCTCGGTTGATCGACCCCGAATACACCGTAGTCGCAACAGCGAACTGGTATTTCATGGTTGCCTCAACCTTTCTGATCACTTTGATCGGTTCGCTTGTGTCGATCTATATAGTCGAGCCGAAACTCGGAGAGTATGATCCATCAGGTGCGGATCCAACGATTTTGGATGATCGCATGATGGAAAAGGTCAGCACGCAAGAAAAGAAAGGTCTGCGGTGGGCCGGGTATGCGCTACTTGGCGTGCTGTCACTGATGGCGATCACGTTGGTCCCCGAATGGGGTGTCTTTCGCAATCCAGAAACCGGCGACCGTATCGATAGTCCCTTCTTCGACGGATTTGTGGTCTGGATCCTCATTTTCTTTGTCGCGCTAGGCTATGCGTATGGCCGCGCTGTTGGCACGATGAAAACTGACCGCGATGTGATCGATGCGATGGCGGCGGCACTCGCCTCGCTCGGCCTCTACATTGTCCTAGTGTTTTTTGCGGCGCAGTTTGTAGCATTCTTCGGTTGGACCAATCTAGGCGCAATCACGGCGGTGACAGGAGCGAATTTTCTCGTCGAGACTGGCATGACCGGGCCGATGATCTTCTTCGCTTTCATCCTGATCTGCGCAGTGATCAATCTGTCGTTGGGCTCAGCTAGCGCGCAATGGGCGGTGACCGCACCCATCTTCGTACCCATGCTGATGCTCATAGGGTATTCGCCAGAAGCTATTCAGGCCGCCTATCGCATTGGCGACAGCACCACCAATATAATCACACCGATGATGAGCTATTTCGGCCTGATCCTCGCTTGGGCCACGCGTTACGATAAGAACCTCGGCGTTGGCACGTTGATCGCCATGATGCTGCCCTATTCGATGTTCTTCATCGCATTCTGGTCGGTGTTCTTCTATCTTTGGACGTTCGTTCTTGGTTTGCCCGTTGGTCCGGGTTCACCGACTTTCTATGCACCATGAGCTTGAACAGAGTCGTGAGCGGAATGTCCGCGATTGGGTATCGGCGACCGGAAAGATGCCATTCCATTCACGACCCAGTTTCGGGCGTCGCGGTAGTGCTGCTCGGTGAAGAAATCGTCGCAGCCGCTCTTTAGCTAGTAATCGAGCCTACCCAAGCCCCCAGACCGGGAGGCCTCTTCGAAGTCTGCTATCTCGGTCTGAGCATTCATCACGAAGGGAGCCACGCGGAAAGAATATTTCAGCGACTGGCTCCCCGTCACGATGACAGCACGGCTATCGATTTACGCCTGGGTATTCAGCTTTTGGGCCTTTTACGATGTCCTAGAACCCGAAGGCGACACCGACCCGTCCACCGGTGCTGTCTGGAGCGGTTGACC
>JBCBHD010000131.1:0-8617 GCA_038526115.1 Pseudomonadota bacterium
TACGAATCAGGCGGCCGGAGGTTCGAATCCTTCCTGGCGCGCCAAAAAAGCCCATCTCGCAAGAGGTGGGCTTTTTTGGTGGGGCAAAGGCAGCGGACGAACATCTGGAGTCGCGAAAGGCGTAGCCACAGGAGGCGAGCGGCAAACGTAGAGGGCGAGGCAGTTTTTTCTGATCGATGCGTCCGACAACAATTTGTCACGCTGCAGACATGCCGCTGCAGATGCCCGCGAGAGCTATCGCGAATTTAGCCTGCTCTTGACGCGTTCGACCGATTGGGGCGCAGCGGCGACGACCACAACCTTGGTCGGCACAGATACAGCGCTGGCATAAGATAAATCGCCCACAGGAACTTGATGATATGATTTCTCGACCAGCACCGGCTCGGCAGCCAGCGTGTACATGGTCAATGCCTCTTCGAGATCGGGCTGGACTTTGAAGCCGTTCTCATAGGCATAGCCCAAGGCAAAGGCGGCGACTCTGTCACCCTGATCTGCCAGTCGATGCAATTCGTCGGACGAGATCCTTCCGAGCATATCCCTTGCATGGCCAGCTGCAGCGTATTGGTTCTCTCCGGCGAGACGCAAACTCTTCGCCTCTGAAGGCAATGCGGTTCCGGGAGTGGCGCAGGCAGCGCATAAAAGTGCGAGAGGAGCTGCAAACAGCGCCAGTGTGTTAGTGCGCACCTTGCCCAGCCTTGAGGCGTTCGGCGGCGCCTTCATCGATTTCAACCACGACTTTCTTTCCTGTTGCCGGATCAGTCTGGTGAAACTTGAACGCTTTTCCCTTCAAGGGGCCTGCAACCAGATCCGCTATCATGAGATTAAGATGACTGTTCTCTTCATTGGCGAAGGGGGCGACTAGATCGACCAACCAGATCTCATCGCCGGAGTTCCAGTCTTCCAGCGAGAACACTGCGCCTTCGCTTAGCACACCGCGTTCCAGCTTCTGAGCGGCCTCGCCGTTGCAGTGGGCCCAAAAAGCCGCGCCGACGGGTTGTTCACCATCGCGGAATATCCACAGCTGTTCTTTGAGCAATGCCGGCATGGCGATGACTTCCATGACCAGTAGCGGAAGCTGCCTATGGAGCTTTGATTGCGTGAGCAGCCAAGTGATTTCGCCAAGCAAATGGCTGGTGGTTGGTGGTGTTTGCATAAAGCAACTTTGCCAAATAGATTTTGGCAAGGCAATGCACTTGCAAGCAATTCAGTTTCTGCTTATTCACGCTGTCCTGAGGGTCGCAACTCAAAAGAAAATCATGCTTGGGGAAGCGTAGGCGAGCGGGCTTTACTGGCCGTTCCATCGATGATTGTGGGTCGGGTCGATTTTAGCGGGACGTAGTCTTAGTCTTTTGTCGTTTTATGGTTCTGGTGTGTTACCGGACCGGCTAAAAATCGCTGCGCTGCTCGCAGAGTTTAAGGGTCTACTCCGACTTTCTCGAATAGACCTTTTGTTCGCTAATTCGGCTGTATTGCTGATGATAGCAGTTGGCGTCGCTGGTTGTGCAACGACAGATGTTCCATCCCGCGCCCAAATCGGGGCGACTTCTGAGACTGTTTCGTCTTCAGACACTTCAACAGTAGCCCGTAGTGGCAGCGATCTCGACAGCCTGTATTGGGCGCGGCTCAGCTCTGCTCATCAAGAATGCGCTGCGGTTTTGGATGCTTCGTGGGAGACGCCCTATGCGCAAACGCCGGCGTATCGGACCTACTTCTCTTGCATGAAGGATGAAGCTGAGGTTCAATCAGTGCTCCAGCCTTTGAGTCAGTCTGAAGTGCAGATTGCTGAAACACTTCAGGGGCGTGGAACAGCAAGTGGTTTCCCAACCAGCCTTCTTGTTTTGGCAAAAGAGGTGGATCCAACTCTCATCAACCGGATCAACGGTGAGGGAGTCTGTCCATCAAGCGCCTCTCCGCTGCTCGCTATTGCAATGTCCACAGACACATCGCTGATTCAAGAAGCGCGTGAAAAGCGGAATTCTTGTGTGGAGCGTGCAGCGTACTTTGCAAGGGTCCTGGTTAGGCACTGCGGACTGCAGCAACCCGAATGTCGTCAGGCTGGCTTGGATTATGCTGCTGCGAGTTTCTTGCGTTGGCGAAAGGCGCGCCAGCGATCGGGCAAAGCTCAATGAACTGGAGCTTTGGATATTGAGAATTGGGTTTTTGGGAGGGGTATCGGATGAGTAATCAGGCCGGAATTTTCGTTGAACGGACCAATCCAAACAACGGTGAGGTCTACTGGGAAGTCCGAGAAAATTATCGCAATGCCGTGCCGTATTTCCGGCTTTACAATGCGACCCAGCAACAAGCCGATGCGATAAGTGCCATCATCTGGCCTGCGCAAGGTACGAATGATTTCTTGTCTCGATGGCTCACTTTGCAAGCGGCCGAAAGGCACCCCGACGCGACAGAATTTAACGCAGCTGGCACCTATATCAGAATCGACTTCCGAGTCCTCGGAGGAAATGCCGGGGCTCGCTTCAGGGCTGGCGATAGCGAATTTGTTGATCTGGTTAACAGCGCCGAGTTCGATCAACTTATTCGAGACGTGTATTCTGGAGCCGGTGACCCCAACGATCCCGATACATACGACAGATCCGATTACGATGCTCTCGTTGAAGTGAGCAATCAAATAAGTATTCCAGCGGACCAAGTTGAGAATTTTGGACTCAGTGCGAGTGATGCGATCGGCATGAGCGATGGACAACTGGTGTTTAATTACGCTGATTTGCCCCCATCATTCTTCCAAAACAGCTTTGGATTTGCTGACTACGAGGCGTTTCTTCAGCACAAGATTATCCATGAAATATTCCATATGGCTAAGTCCGAACTGACGCTTGTCATCGGTGGGAATAATGTGACTGCTAGGGGGCACACGGCAGTCTATTCTAGATTGCTTGGTGCGAGCGCCACAACAGAATTTAGGATTACCGAGGCCGATGTTTTCGAAAATGATCAGATCGAAAAGTACACATTTGAAACGCTCAAGGCGCGCGGAATGTTCGCTACTGATGCGGACGAAGAACGGTACATAGCTTTTCGAATCAAGTCGTTTGAAGACCGAATTAGAGCGCTCAACGGTGGTGTCCTCCCGACCACCGCAGGGGAATTGCAAGAGCTGGCAAGGACCGGCAGACTCAATGATGGGACGGGGGAGATCGCTCTTGTTGAGGATCCTGAAACGGGTCAATTGCTACTGGTCTCCCTCGCGCCTGAGAGACCCTTCATTCAAATCGGAGATGCTGATGTTGGGCAGGCCGTCGTTTCGGCGGCGAGCGCACTTGGTTCTTCTCTCGGGCGGCGGCTGTTCGGTGACAGCCGGGTTGCGGGCGCGCTTGGCGGAGCAGTTCTGGGTCAGGTTAGCTCCCAGATTGCCGCGGAGGCTCTGTCTGCCGTTGGCAACACGAGCGACACGGTGGAGTATCTTGCGAACCGCACGCTTGAGGAGTTTGGCATTGATGTCGCCGGGGCAGGCGTAGGTGCTCTCACGTCCTATCTCGTGGGCGAGGTTTTTGCGGATATTGGTATCGATGGCTTCGCGGGAGAAGCCTTGAATTCTGCGACCAGCTTTGCGCTCAGCAAGATTGCAAGCAATATCACGAAGAATGCGCTGGGAACGGAGACGGCATGGAATGCCGGTCTCGATGGTGCGAGTTTTGCTAATTTCGCGGGATCGTTCCTTGGCTCCAAGCTCGCATCCTATGTCCACACATTCGACAGTGTTGGCGGGCAGATCGGCTTTTCCGTCGGTGCTGCAGCGGGCGCAGCGCTTGCTGCGAGCGCATTCGCCAAGTCTACCGCTATCGTTGCCAACTTCCTGGCGCCGGGCGTGGGGGCGTTTGTCGGCGCGTTGCTTGGCGGGGCAATCGGATCGCTGTTTGGCGGCAACACGACACCGGAATCGGGCGCGCATGTCGTTTGGAATGCGGCGCTCGGCGAATTTACGACCGGGGCCACCTGGGCAGACGATTGGGGATCCAGCGCTAACAACCAGGCCGCGACCGAACGCGCCGTTGCTTTGGCAACGACCGCCAGCGATGTCCTGAACCGCGTTGTCGAAGGTCTTGGCGACAGCGCTGGTGCGTATCAAAACCCGCAAGTGATCGGTGCCGGCGCTTATGGCCAGGAAGACGATCAGTTCGTCTATTGGGGCAATGGTGAAAACAGTCAGAACCACTACCTGACGGGTAGCTATGACGATCCGATGGACGCGATCAGCCACGGCATTCGCGTGGCGCTGGACAATGTTTCGATTCAGGGCGGTGATATCTATCTGAAGCGGGCGCTCTACAAATCGCTCGAAGAAAACACCAACCGGGCTGATTTTGATTTCAGCCAGGTAATCGGCGATTTGTCGATCGCAGCTGACTTCTCATTCTACAAAGAAAATCAGCTCCTTATCGATTCGGCCATCGCATTGTCTCCGGAAAGCGCATTGGCGCAAGGATGGGTCGTAACTCTGCTGCGAGCGGCAGAGAAGGATTATGATCGTTTCCACAAATCCGATTTCTACGGAGGGCTGCACGGCTTCCTCGAAGGATCGCATTTTCTTGATGGAGTGGACCCGGCCAAGGTTGAGATCAGCTGGCAGGGCCAGGATCTCAAAATCTCTGATGGCGAACAGCTTCCAACCGGAAAAGCGCACGTCGCGGGCTGGGGGCATTACACGGCGGAAACCACGCGCTGGAGCATGGTCGAAGGGCCGGACAGTGAAACGGTCACTGCCATGGAGACCGGGCAGTTCCATTCGGCGGCTTATGGCGGCGGCGTCACCCGCACCAACAATTTCGATATCGATGAGACGAAAACGTACGAATATACGATCTACGTCCAAGGCCATGAACTCAATCGCCACCGCGCCTATTTCGGCACCATGTCCGGAACGGTCGTCAACGCAGTTGGCGGTGCAACAAACAACAATCCCTATTTCTGGAACGGTACTCCCGGTTCCGGGAATTCGATGCAGAATGATCGCTGGTACAAGATTGTTGCTTACATCTTGCCGGAAGGGGAGCGGCTGAGTTCCGACGCCGAGATGGGCGGGGTCTATGACACCGTCACCGGTGAGAAGATCGCCAATGTGCGCAACTTTGCCTGGAATCCGGCTCGAACACGTGAGACCAGCGCGATCCGGTTCTTCAACTATTACAACCAGACTGATGTGGGGTACTCGACCTATTGGTATGCCCCGCAGGCTCGGGTGCTGGAAGATGGTCGACCAATAGGCGGGAACTTGGTCGATTTGTCGGGCTGGCCAGACAATCCTGACAGTTCCCTCGTGATTGATGATTTTGCGTCGACCATGGGTTATAATCAGGTCACTAATCGAACGACAAATTACGTCGGAACGATCTATTCGGATATTGTTACCGCTACCGGTTCGAACAATATCACCATCCGCGACTCCTCGTCATCGACAACCCTGAATGGGCCGGGAATGACCGGCAACTCGCGTCTCAGCGATGATATCTTCATTGGCAATGACGGCAACAACCAGCTTTATGGTTACGCCGGGTGGGATTGGCTCGATGGTGGAGCCGGGGTCGACCGTATTTTCGGCGGCGAAGGCAATGATTTCATTAAGGGCGGAGACGGCAACGACTACGTTCAGTCGTGGACCAACGGCCCGGCACCGGGTGGCTTGTACGGAGAGAACGGCGACGACACGCTGCATGGCGGCGCTGGCAAGGACTCGCTGTTTGGCGGCAATGGCAACGACCTGTTCCTCGCTGATGATGACAATATCTGGGACTACATGAACGGGCAGGGTGGCAACGACACCATCAGCTATCGCTTGTTCGAACGTGGCGTGACCATCGATATGAACGTCGGCAAAGAAGGCGGATACACTTTCAAAGCCTATGGCGACGGCGCAGTTTCGATCGAAAATGTCACCGGAACTGACTATGCCGATACCATCACAGGCGACAGCCAGGCGAATATCCTCGACGGGGGGAGTTCCAACGACGTTCTGACCGGCGGAAGTGGGAATGATACTCTTATCGGCGGCAAGGGTGCTGATATCCTGAGAGGAAATTCCGGAACCGATACGGTCTCGTATCGCCATTCCAGTTCAGGTGTGACGATCAGTCTGCTTGATGGAACTGCATTGGGCGGCGATGCGTTTGGCGACACCTTCTCCTTGATCGAGAGTATCGAAGGCTCTCAATATGCGGATGACCTGCAAGCCCGCACTCTCAGTGGCACTGTCAGCGGGCTTGGAGGAAGTGACACGTTCCGGGCCTCAACCGGTGCCATCAGTTTTGATGGCGGCGAGGGGGCAGACACTGTCGACTATTCGGAATCGACAGGCGGGGTCACAGTCAACTTGGGCTCAGGCGTGGGATCACGCAGTTGGGCGGCGGGTGACAGCTACACCAGCATCGAGCAGGTGATTGGGTCCGACCACGCGGACTACATCTACGGCACCGATGGCGATGAACGCTTCCAGAGCGGTGGCGGCACGGATCGCATGTACGGCTATGATGGGAACGATTCCTACGGCTTCACCGCGGGCAGCGGAACCAACTACGTCTACGACAATGGTGGGTTCTACGATTATGTGCTGGTCGACGGGACAATTGGCCTCCAGGATCTGACCCTATCGGAGAGCGGTTCTACGCTCGTATTTGGTCGCAAATCGACATCCGACCGGATGTATGTTCAGAACCACTTCAACACGAACGCCAATGGTCTTTACACCAATCAGATTGATCGGTTGGCGTTTGAAAACGGCTCTTGGCTGTGGGTCAGCCACCTCAGGCATTTCGTGAATGACAGCAATGGAAGCAACACGATCTGGGGCTCAGGCCTGGGGGATTGGCTGCATGGCTTCGGCGGCAACGATACGATCAATGGCGGTGATGGTCTCGACGTGCTGATTGGCGGTGCTGGCTCCGATACCCTGCGCGGCGGGGCTCATTCCGATACATATGTGTTCGGTCGCGGCAGTGGTCTTGATGTGATTGATGACACTGGCGGCACAGAGACACTTGTGATCGCAGGTGACGTGCGGACCAGCGACCTGATGATCGAATACAGCGGAAACGATCTGTTTATTGGCTTGAAAGTGGATGGCGCCGACTACACCGCGATGAATGCGCCTGACCGCATCAAAATCATAGGTCAGAAAACGCTGCCGAAAGCGATCGAGAAACTGCATATTGGCGGGCAAGTGCTGTCGCTGCCGCAATTGGTGGGGCAAGCCACAGGCCAAAGCAACCCGCCGCAGGTCGAGAACCGCAGCATCACAATTTATGCGCGCTTCACCGGCGGTCGTATAACGAGCGTCGCCGGATATGACCCGGATGGTGATCCGCTGACCTATTCGGTGACCAGCCACACCAGTTATATCAATGAAGACTATTACATGCTGAACGGCACCAATCAGCTGTACACGACAGCCTATTGGAACCATCAGGATTACAATGCCGCCAGCGTAACAGTCACCGCAAGTGATGGCACGAGCACAGGCTCCGGCACCATTTCCATTACCTACGCGCCAGATCCGATGGGCGGGCCTATTTGGCCGATTGTCCTCGATCTCGATGGCAACGGTGTCGAACTGCTGAACGCGGGCGCGAGCGGAGTTGCGTGGGATATCGACGAAGACGGTCGCGAAGATAAGATCGGCTGGATTTCCAGCGGTGACGCATTGCTAGCTTTGGATCGCGATGGGTCTGGGGCAATCGATGATGTTTCTGAAATCAGCTTCATTCAGGATGCTGAGGGCGCGACCACGGACCTTGAGGGGCTGAGAGGCTTCGATTTCGATTTCAACGGCGTGTCCGACGGTGTTTTGGACGCCAACGATATCTTCTTCGCCGACTTCCTGTTGTGGCAGGATACGAACGGAAACGGGATATCAGACGAAGGCGAACTGAAGACGCTAAGCGAACACGGGATCACAGCGATCAATCTGGCTGGCACACCGACAGGCGAAGAGCATACCGAAACGACGCAGAACGCCATCTTGAACACTGGGACGTTTGTCAGGACTGATGGCACAACTGGCAACTTCGGTGACGTTGTTCTCGGTGTCGAACACGGTCATCTCAGCGCCGACAGTTCCGGCGCGAACCGGAACAACGCGCAAGTCCTGTTCAAACGCGAAGGAACCAAAGGCGGCACAACCGAAGAAGGCGGTGCCATCGCTCCGATTATTATCGATATGAACCTCAACGGGATCGATCTGACACCAATTGCACGTTCTGTGGTGGACTTTGACGCAGACGGTGACGGTCAGCTTGAACGGATTGGCTGGGTTGAGCGCGGCGATGCCATTCTGGCGCTTGATGCGAATGGAGATGGTCTGATCACTTCCGGATCCGAGATTTCTTTTGCGCAGTTCGCGCAATCTGGCGGCACGGATCTTGATGGTTTGCGCTCTTTCGACAGCAATGCTGATGGCCTGCTAGACAGCTCTGACGCGATCTGGAGCGACCTTTCCCTTTGGACAGACGCCAACGGCGATGGCGTCACACAAGAAGGTGAGTTGGTATCGATTGCCACGACAGGTCTCGCTTCCATCAATCTTGATGGCCAAAAAGGCGTTCTCGAATACGGCGGCAATGCGATTGGCGAGGTTGCGAAAGCCAATTTCGCGACAGGCAATGGCTTC
>JBCBHD010000132.1:0-8489 GCA_038526115.1 Pseudomonadota bacterium
GGTATCAAGACCGCCGGAATAGGCGAGAACGACCTTCTTTGTATCGGACATTTGCATACTTCCTCAGAGACGCGGCGCGGCTAGCAGCCACGGGCACGAACGGCAACGATTTGCTTGGAAATCGGGGCTATAAGCTTGTTTTGACGTTGTCCGGTCCCGATATCTGGCCAACATGTGTGGGACGGGGATACTATGCTGACGATGTGGAGTAAGGCACGCGAGCTTGCCGAAATGGCACCGCCGGAGCGCAATCGTTGGGTCGATTTTCTGCGAGCGATTTCGATTTTGGCAGTGGTGTTCGGCCACTGGTTGATGGCGGGTCTTTATGTCGATGAGGCTGGTGAACTTCAGCGCGGGGACCTGCTCTCGGTGGCACAGTGGTCGCATTGGTTGACGTGGGCGTTCCAGGTGATGCCGGTCTTCTTTCTGGTCGGCGGATACTCGAATGGCGTGAGTTGGGATGCTACCTTGAAGAAGGCTGAGCCGGGGCAGACCGGCATTTACCGAGACTGGCTGGCCAGCCGGGTGCAGCGATTGATCACTCCGACATTCCCTGTGCTTTTGCTGTGGGCGGGACTGGCAGTTATCCTCACGCAGGTCGGGATTGATCGCGGGCAGATCCGCGATGCGACTGAGGCGGCTCTGATCCCTGTCTGGTTCCTTGCGGTGTACTTGCTCGTCACCGCGTGCACGCCGCTTACACGCAAGGCGTGGCAACGGTTCGGATGGCTGAGTTTTGGTATCTACATTCCCATCGCAATGGCCGTGGATTGGCTCACATTCTCAGCGGGGGTTCCATATCTGAACTTCACCAACTTCCTTTGGGTGTTTCTTGCCATACACCAGCTTGGCTTCGCGTGGCGCGATGGGAAGTTTGAGAACACGAAGTTCGCACTCGCATGGTTTGCGATCGGTCTGGCGATCCTGATTTCGATCACCGTCTACGGATTCTATCCAGTTTCGATGGTTTCAGCGCCGGGAGGATTCTCCAACTCGCTTCCCCCCACGCTTGCGCTGTTTGCCTTGGGTGTGGTGCAAGTCGGATTGGTTTTGGCGCTGGAGCCGCTAGGCCGAAAGATGCTCGACAATATCGGGATCTGGACAGCGACCGTTCTCATGAACGGCATGATCATGACGGTCTATCTGTGGCACCTCACAGCGTTCGTCCTCGTCATGACGGCGGTCTGGTTGGGGCTGGGCGGCCTTGGTCTCGACTCTGTGCCGGGTTCCAGCGAGTGGTGGATTTCCCGACCAATGTGGTTGGCTATCTATATCGCTGCGCTTTTGCCGATGATCGCAGTGTTTGCCCGGCATGAGCGGAGCTTTGGGCCAATACGGGGAGGGCGCACTGTCCCGAAAGTGAGGGCCGTGTTCGGTGTACTCATGATCTGCGTAGGTCTCGGCGCTACGGCTGGAGTTACGATTGCCAGCCCGGACAGCCTCTCTGGCATCCGTTGGTGGGTTATTGCCTTGCCATTGGTGGGAGCTGCGTTGCTCGGATTTGGCCCCGTCTACCGGCCTAGCAACCGTGGGGAGATGACCTAACTGGCGGCCTTCAGCAATCGCTTCTCTTCCCTTTCGATATATCCGCGCGTGATTGGCAAAGCGTGACGATTGCGCGCGTACTGGATCTGGTAATTGCACATGCTGCCATACTCGAACACGGTTGCTGCACCGGCGAGGTAGAACGTCCACATCCGGAAGAAACGCTCGTCATACATGTCGATCATGGCTTGCTTGTTCGCCATGCAGTTGGCGTACCAGCACCGAAGGGTCTTGCCATAATGCAGCCGCAGAGTTTCGACATCGGTCGCGATAAGTCGAAACTTTTCGCTTGCTTCGACGGTCTCAGAAAGGGCCGGGATATAGCCGCCGGGGAAGATGTATTTGCGGGTGAATGCATCAGTCTGGCCGGGCATGCCCATCCGCCCGATTGTGTGCAGCAACATCGTGCCATCATCGGTCAGCAAGTTGGCACACGCTTGGAAAAAATCTTCGAACTGGGGCTGGCCGACATGCTCAAACATGCCGACAGACACAATCCGGTCAAACTTGCGCCCAGCAACTGCGAAATCCCGATAATCGACCAATTCAATGCTCACGCGATCAGCGACGCCCGCGTCCTTCACGCGCTGTCTGGCGAGATCGATCTGCTCTTCCGATAGAGTGATGCCTGTGACTTCCACATCGTAGTGCTTGGCAAGGAAGATCGACATGCCGCCCCAACCGCATCCAATGTCGAGCACCTTCTGGCCCGGTTTGATCGCAAGTTTGGCCGCAATATGCGCGAGCTTTGCGGTTTGCGCTTCACCGAGTGTTTCGACACCATCAGGCCAATAGGCGCAGCTGTACTGCCAGTGCTCTTCGTCCAGCATCAGCGCGTAAAAATCGTTGCCGATGTCATAGTGGTGCGCGACGTTGCTTTTTGAGCTGATCCGATTGTTCACCTTTTCTGCGGCAAAGCTGGCTCGGTTCACCATGCGTCGGAGAAAACTGGGTGGGCCGATGTCGCCGCCTTTGTCCCATGAATTGTTGGCCCGCAGCAGAGTGACGAGGCCCATAACGTCGCCCTCTTCGATGATCAGTCGGCCATCCATGAACGCTTCGGCAGCGCCCAAGCGGGGATCCATGATGATATCGCGGGCAACGGCGTCATCGGCAAAGCGCAATACGATTTCGGGAAACCCTTCGGCTGGCTCTCCGAAAGTCTTGGCGCTGCCATCGGCGAACACCACTCCAAGTCGCCCTTGCTTGACGCCGCGAGTTAGAAAGCGATCCAATAGTGTCTTGCTCATGAAATTCCTGTGTCTTTCAAGGACCCCATGCAGCACAAAGACACAGGCTTGCCTTGAGTCAACAATAGGATAGGCTTGCGATCATGGCAGAGAACAAAACCCAGCAAACCGAAGTTGCGGTCGAAGAGTTCATCGCAAGCGTCGAACCGGAATCCAAGCGCGAGGATGCGAAGGTGCTCGATGCTTTGTTTCGCAAGGTAACGGGTGAAGAGTCGAAGATGTGGGGGCCGACCATCATCGGTTACGGAAGCTACCATTACAAATATGAAAGCGGGCGGGAAGGGGATGCGACGCGATCCGGATTCAGCCCGCGAAAGGCCAAGCATTCGCTGTATCTGATGGGACGGTATTGCGATGAAGAAACCGGCAAGAAAGTGGATGCGCTGCTTGAGAAGATGGGCAAACACAAAACCGGTGCCAGCTGTGTTTACGTGAACAAGTTGGCCGATATCGATCTGGACGTCCTTGAAGAGATCATCGGCGTTTGTTGGGACGCAATGAATCGCAAATATCCACCGGCGTAACCCCTATATCCCGGCGTACCACTGGTAGTCGTATTCGTCTTCCCAGAAACCGCCTTTGCCTTTGCCAATATCATCAAAACTTGCGACCGCTTCGATTGCTGTCAGGTATTTCGCGTGCTTGTAACCCAGCTGGCGTTCAATCCGCATGCGCAAGGGCGCGCCGTTCTTTTCCGGCAGCGGAGCGCCGTTTAGCTCGTGCGCGATGATAGTCTGCTCGTGGTAAGCATCGACCAAATCAACGCTCTCATAATAGGGTTCACCATAAAGCGTGTCGGCGCAGCGGAAGACAATGAAATTGGCCTCTGGCCTGATCTTCGCCTGATCGAGCAACGCACTGAGTTGAGGTCCTTTCCACTCAGCAATTGCACTCCAGCCCTCAACACAATCGTGCCGCGTGATTTGGGTGCGCTGGGGCAGTGCGCGCAGTTCTTCGAGGCTGAGTGAGAGAGGCTGCGCGACAAGGCCTGTTACCGCGAGCCGCCAACTGGCGAACCCTTCGCTCAGAGCTTGACGATACTCCTCCGTCTCGACTGTTATCGAACCGTTGCCTTTTACATCGGGAGACCGATCTTCAGGCGCGTACTCCGGTGCCAGACGTTGTCGACCCGCGAGCGCTCGGTGCGCAAGACGGTGCCAGTCCTCCGCGGTGTCAAACAGATCGCCTGCGGTATCGGTCTGTCCGATCTCCGTGCACGCTCCGGCACCAAATGCTGCGAAACCGGCGAGCAAGGTGCGCCGTTTGATATCACTCATCGACATGATCCTCTTGGCCGCCAGCAATCATGCCCCAGACCTGGCGCAAGGGTTTAGATAAAAGGACCATCACAATATGGACCACGAAGAAGGCAAAGAGGGCCCAGGCAAATAGAAAGTGTAAGGACCGCGCACTCTGTCTTCCGCCGAGCCCATCGATCAACCATGGGGCAGCAGGTTCGATGCCCGGGCTGATAGCCAGCCCAGTGACAACCATCATCGGCAACAAAACACCGAAGACCAAACCATAGGTAATCTTCTGGAGCGGGTTGTACTTCGAACCATGCCCGGCAAATTTTCCCCGTAGATGATCGAGGAATGCTTGCTTCAGCGCGGATGTTTTCCACTCGCCGGGTGCTGTCATGACGTCACACGCAAAATGCCGGTTCACCAGCATGGCAACCCAGATTGCCAGCAAGGCCAAGGCAAACACCCAGGCTGCAAGACTGTGCCAGTCACGCGCTGCTGCGAGATCATAGTAACCGGGCAACGTTGCCCATGCCGGAAAACGCATCACCGCTGTCCATGCATCTGCCGGATCATATCCGTAGTCGCCCCAGTACAAGTAGCGATGGGCATTGGAGATATTCAGCCCAGACATAAAGAGCACGATCAGCGCGGCCGCGTTGATCCAATGCCAAAGCCGGGTGGAAAGCGCGTGGCGTTTCTTCACGGATGATCGCCCTCGCGTGCGAGGTAAATGACATCGCGATCCTGAGAAAGCAGATGCTGGCCGCTGTCGATGAAAAGGGTCGATCCGCTTTTCAGAATGCCTTGAGACAGGAATAGCGCGGCGTCCACGATCTCATTGGCCCCCGTTTTGCGCTCGAGCAGATTAAGCCGGTGAGACACTTCAGTTTCTTCTTCTTGCTGATCATGGCTCGCAAGAATCGCGCCGGGAGCGATCCCGTACACCCGGTCATTCGGGCCAGCGGCACCTTGCGCAAGCATGGGTATCGTCGCCGAAAGTGCGTGTTTCGACATGGTGTAGCTGAAGAAATCCGGATTCGGGTTTTCCAGTTTCATGTCTGTCACATTGATCACCGAACGCACGCCTTCGCATTGCGCCTTTGCGATAAATCGCTGCGCCATGATTGCGGGGCTGGTTGCGTTGACCTGCATCGCAAGGGTGTTCGTTGCGATATCGAGATTGGTTGCATCATCATATTGAAAAACTGATGCTGAATTGACGAGGCAAGCCCAGTTCGTGAGCCGCTCCGCCAGTTGCTCTATCATCGCGGCCGCGGCAGCAGCGTCAGAAACGTCGCATTGCACAACATTGGCAGAGGGCAGGGCGGCTGCCAACTCTTCGGCTGGAGCAGCAGAAGTGTTGTAGTGGATTACCGTGTGCCAGCCCGCCTTCGAGAAACCGCGCACGATTTCTGCGCCGATCCGGGTTGCGCCCCCGGTAACCAAAACTTGCGGCTGGTCCATATTTTCTCTGGAGCAGAATTCTCCAGACTTGCCTAGGTGGAGAAAACCTTTGGAAGGCGAACAAACCGGGAGGCTAACTTATGCCAATGTCTTGCGATCTTATCGATGTCTTTTGCGACGGTCCGCTGAGCGGGAACCCGCTTGCGGTTGTGCATGGGGCAGATGATCTCTCGCCCGAACAAATGTTGGCTCTGACTCAATGGCTGGGCTTTTCAGAAACAACGTTTCTCCTCCCCCCGACAGATCCAGCGGCTGACTATCGAGTTCGGATTTTCTACCCGGGTGGAGAGCTGCCGTTTGCTGGTCATCCGACATTGGGTTCCTGCTTTTCCTGGCTCAACGCCGACGGCAAGCCGTCGAAAGACCACGTGATCGTGCAGGAATGCGGGATTGGCCTTGTCGAAATCCGCGAAGAGGAGGGCCGATTTGCGTTCAAAGCGCCCGAGCTGCTCCGCTACGAACCTCTGTCAGAAGAAGAGCGTGCGAAAGCGATCGAGTTGACCGGGGTGGATGAGACCGCTGTGGTGGAAGCGGTTCACGTGTCCAATGGGCCGCAGTGGCAATTGCTGAGAATGAAAAGCGCAGAAGATGTGTTGACCGCGGAACCGGCGAGCAAGGCTGCGTTGGGAACAGACATTGGTCTGGCTGGGCCACACGGGGAGAACAGCAGACGCGATTGGGAACTCCGTGCATTTTTCGCAGACACCATCGGACGGTTTGTTGAAGACCCAGTGACTGGCAGTTTCAACGCTGGCGTGGCGGTTCATTTATTCGCAACAGGATTGGCAAACGGATCTTACCGGGCGGGCCAAGGGCAGAAGATCGGCGGCGACGGCTTGATCCATTGCAACCAAAATGTGGATGGCTCGATCTGGATTGGAGGTACCTGTCAGATGATCACGCGTGGCGCCACTGTGACTGCATTCGACTGATACCGCCGATACGAGAGCAAAAAAAGCGCCACCGAACGCAGTGTTCGGTGGCGCTTCTTGTTGTTTTGATCGTTGGGTCTAGCGGCAGCGTGCAGACCCGCGATCAATCTCCCTGCCAATAACCGCGCCAAGCGCGCCGCCCAGCAGAGTTCCGACAGTACGATCGCCGCGAGTATCAATGGCTCGTCCGAGCAGCGCGCCGCCAGCAGCGCCCACAATCAGACCGGTCGTTCCATTGCCGCGTTTGCAGTAATAGCGTCCGTCGCGCCCGCGCCATACGCGGTCTCCGCGATGGATGCGCCGGGGCTCGCGATAGCGGCCATAGCGATCATATTCTCCATAACGGCCTTTGCGATAACGGCGACGATCGCGATAATCATCATCATCCCAGTCATCGTCATCGAAGCGATAAGGCGCGTCGAAGTCAGTGATTTGGAATGAATGTTCAGCCAGCGTTGGCAGGCTTGTCTCCGGCATTTCTGCGGCTTGGGCTGGTACGGAAATAGCAGCAATCGAACCTGCGGCGGCAATCAGTGTAAGCTGTTTCATATCACTTCCCTCTGCGATGTCCCCCGTGGGGCTGAGGACACGATTGTTCAGGAAAGATATCGCGGAGATGAACGCGCCGTTGTGATTGCGATCGAACCGATCAAGCGAACTTCGAGTGCGTTGAACCGTTGTTCAGTCCGCTTTCTGCGCCGCTCGGGTCCTCATGGCGGGAGTTAACCTGTCCAATTCTGTAAGCTCGCTATACTCTTCGCGAGTCCCTTTGCCCGCGATCAACGCGTTAAAGGTGCGGGCAACGGACCAATCCGTATGCCCTGTATCCACTCGCTCAAATCTATCGCCAGCTTTACAGTCGCCGTTTTCAAGAACCCGGAAATACCAACCGCACCGACCTGATCTAACGATAGTTGCGGTCATGCCTTTCACCCCAAAGCGATGATCCACTTTCCAGCAAGGCTGGCGAGGCTGGCTGATTTCCAACAGTGCAGTGCCGATACGAAATCGGTCACCGATGTGGACGTGTTCTTCCGAAACATCAGAAACTGCGAGATTCGATCCGAAAGCTCCAGGCTGGTCCAACAAGGCCAGAGCGGCTGTGTCTGATAGTTCCCCGCGCCAAAACTCGTGGTGATCCAAGGGATAGAGATGCACGGCCTTTTCGGGGCCACCATGGACTCGGCGATCAGCCTGTTCATCCGGGGCAAAACCATCCTCGAGGATCTGAACGACTCCGTCACGTGGTCGCTTAGCGATTGCACTGGTTTCTGCGCCGTTGAACGGACGAGCGGTTCCCGTGCAAATGGCCTCAAGCTGCAGTCTCATGGTTTGCGCCCTGTGATTGCGAGCCAATCCCTTTGCGTCCCATCTGAGCCTTTGCCTGCAAACACGATGCTATCCTCAATCAAGAAACTGGCTTTGCGATAGCTTTCCAAAAGCCATGCCGCAGTGGGAAAGTTGTGCAGACGTCCCAGAAGATCCCGGCCTTCGCCGTCACCCAACTTGAAGCTGGCATAGTGCCAACCGCCAGAGCGCAAAGCTTCATGGATACGTTGCAGAACCGCTGGCAGTTCTGCACGTGGACAGTGAAGCAAACAGGCATGTGCCCAAACCGCGTCATAGGTATCCGAGGCGTCCAATTGGTCAAACCGCATCAATCGAGCGCCGACTGAGTGCCGCTCATTTGCTTTGGCTACCATCGCAGGAACGCCATCTGTTGCATCCAAAGAAAAGCCACGTTCTTGAATGCGGGCTGCGTCTCTACCCGTGCCGCAACCCAGCTCAAGGATGTGTGCTTGCTTTGCCAAACGATCCAGAAATGGGTCGAGATGCCGACTTGGACCAATGCCCGATTTCAGCGAATAATGCGGGGCCTGACTTTGGTAAAATTCGAAAGTTGCGGGATCTATAGCCACGCTCAGTCTTTGAGGTGCCTTTCAAAAAACTGCAAGGTTGCTGGCCAGATAACCTTTTGGGCTGCGATATCTGCTTCACGTGATCCGTCGCGGGGGGAGCCATCGCCTGAAAGAAAGTGGCCGGCATCAGTG
>JBCBHD010000133.1:0-8469 GCA_038526115.1 Pseudomonadota bacterium
TACCGGTCTGCGCTGCCGCGCGCCATTGCACCGACGCTGCCCATGCCGCGATACGCTTTGTAACTGCGGCCCTGATACAGGAACACCTCACCCGGGCTTTCTGCCGTACCCGCCAGCATCGATCCCACCATCACGCTGGACGCGCCCGCCGCAAGCGCTTTGGCCACATCGCCGCTTGTGCGAAGCCCGCCATCGGCGATCACAGGCACACCGGATTTCGCGGCTTCAGCAGCGCTTTCCATCACCGCCGTCAATTGAGGAACGCCGACCCCCGCAACTACGCGTGTGGTACAAATCGAACCTGGTCCAATCCCGACCTTCACCGCGTCTGCGCCAGCATCGATCAATGCGCGTGTCGCTTCGGCTGTGGCGACGTTGCCTGCCACGACTTGCACGGAGTTGGAGAGCTTCTTAGCCCGCTCCACGGCTTTGGCCACATCCGTGTTGTGGCCGTGCGCTGTGTCGATGATGACAACGTCAACCTCTGCGTCGACCAACGCTTCAGTGCGCGCAAAACCTTTGTCACCAACCGTTGTGGCAGCCGCAACGCGCAGGCGACCAGCCTCATCCTTTGTCGCCTGAGGATAATTGACCGCTTTCTCGATGTCTTTGACCGTGATCAGTCCGATACATTTGTAATCATCATCGACGACCAACAGCTTTTCAATCCGGCGCTGATGCAGCATCCGGCGTGCTTCTTCCTGCCCAGTGCCGAGCGGCACAGTTGCCAGGTTTTCCGTTGTCATCAGTTCACGCACAGGCTGCGCCGGGTTTTCAGCAAAGCGCACATCGCGATTGGTGACAATGCCGACAAGCTTTCCGCCTTCATCGGTTACGGGAATGCCGCTGATCTTGTGCTGATCCATCAAGGCTTGTGCATCGCCGAGAACCGCATCCGGGCCGATGGTAATCGGATTGACGACCATCCCGCTTTCGTAGCGTTTCACAGCACGCACAGCAGCGCACTGATCGGGCGTTTCCAGGTTGCGGTGGAGAACGCCAATTCCGCCCAACTGCGCCATGACGATTGCCATGTCGGCTTCGGTGACGGTGTCCATAGCCGCGGAAAGAATGGGAATATTGAGCGCGATCGAACGCGTGAGCTGGGTCGCAGTATTCGCTGCAGATGGCAGCACGTTGCTTTCTGCTGGCCGGAGCAGAACATCATCAAAAGTAAGGCCTAGGGGAATATCCATGTGCACGGGCGGCTTTCATTAGCAGGAGCGAATCGTGCACGCCCATGTAGGCCCGCTTCGTTGGGAGCGCTAGAGCATCACCGCCTTCCTTTGAGGAAACTTGCAGCGACCCCCAGTGCCATCACGCCCAAGATCTCGGCGGTTTGGCGGTTGCGCTGGGTTCGCTGACTGCGCGTTTCGCGCCGCTTGGGCCCTTCGGTCCGGGAAGACCGCACCATGTCGATCTGTCTTTTGATGCTGTAAGAGGCGAAGGATTCGACGAAGGTGAAGCAAGCGTCGTCATATTCCCAATCGTAGTAATTGTGAGCGACACGGTTCGATTTCATATCCAGAACACGGGTGGGGATACGTATTGGATGATCGTCCGGCAGGTCTCGGATCATTTCAAACAGGATTTCGTCAGGCATTGCCGGATTGTCACCTCTCGGCCCACCCCCGCCGGTCTCCGGTGCGTAGACTACTGGGGCATACCTTCCTTCGCGAAGGCCTTTGGCTGCCTGAAGTTTCATCGCGCCATGTCGCGGCCAATGCAGCGAAGTCATGTTCCAAGTTTGTTTAGCGATATCGCGTGGGTTGAAGTGCATGGCGCTCAAATAGATGTGCAGCGCCGTTCCCATAGAGCATTCGGGTTGCTCAAGGATCCACTCGATCACCCCTTCATTCGGGTTCCACAGATCGGTCAGTGCAGTCCGGTGAAAAAAGTCTGTATCCCGGATGTTGGCAGCAAGCCATGCGACCTGATCGCCCTGCGCAACCTTTCGCTCATGCAGCCACGAGTCCCACCAATCGTTGCGATGATCTTTGAAGTAAACGGGCTGAGCGTGTGGCTTGAGCATGACGACCTTTTTCCGGTTTGCGGCATCCTGCTCGATAGGGAGAACACGTGAAGAAACTGCAAAACAGTCAGCTTCAGATTACCCTCCAGTTCGCGGATAGACCGTGGTATCCGCTACGCGTCGGATCAATTCTTCGTGCAGCAACAGATCATCAATCGCACCACCAAGCTTAATCTTCTCGATCTCGTCCGAAGCGCGGTGATAGTCACTTGAAAGATATGGACCGAGTACGATCTCCGATCCAAAGGCGGTCGACAGCATGACTGCAGGAACGCCTTCTTCGAGCAACACCCAACCATCCTGTCTTTGCACAAACCGTTCGGCAAAGTCGCGATCGCCCAATTGGCGCTTCCCGTCGCTCATCACTTCACGAATAAGCCCATCAAGAGGTGTCCGCCCTTCCCCGACAAAGCCCACGGGGCTGCCTTGCGGAGCCAATGCGACCGTATCGAAATTGAAAGCGGCCACAATACTGTCCAGAGGAATTGCGGGTTCATTGATGAACGCTCTCGCGCCCAACAAGCCGGCCTCTTCTGCGCTGGTGGCGAGAACGTAGATATCGCGATCATGCGGCCCTGTGGCGGCAAGGCGGCGCGCCAATTCCAGCATCACGGCGATGCCGCTCGCATTATCAACCGCACCATTGCAGATCACATCTTCTGCGCCATCATCTCCGCATTCCCCCAGATGATCCCAATGGCCGAGCAACAAGACCGCACCCGCATCAGGAACGCTGCCTGCCAATCGACCGATGACATTGTAGCTGGTGAACTCACGCCGGATCGAAGTAGCCTCTATCGAGGCCGTCAGATCAAGCGGCTGCGGCACGAAATTCTCGGCCTCAGACTGTTTCAGCAAATCGTCCCACACTTCTGCCCGCAACGATTCTGACAGCTCAGCCTGCGTTACAAACGCGCTCAGTGTTGGTGCTTCATCCGTCGAAAGCAGCAAGCGCTCCCGATCGAACGCCCGGCGTGAATTGGAAATCGCCTCTTCATTTTCGACCACAGTGATGATCGCTGCCGGGTTCTTGTCGAAGAGCGTGCGGCGGCGGGCTGGACTGAGACCGGGTTCTCCCAGCATCACAATCACGCGCCCGGTCACATCCTCTTCGTTGACCTCTTCCGCCAGCTTGCCCACGAACACCATTTCGGCATCTTCAATCAGAGATCGCCTGAGCGATGTGAACGCAACGGCTGTTTCCGGCGCAAGCTCGATCAGACGTTTGCCGCGATTGAAGGCGATGCGGCTTTCTGCTGGCTGTGTGCTGATCAAGCCCACAGGTGCCCGCCATGGGCTGCCTGGATCATTGGTCCCGGATTCGAAACCGGCGCTCTTCAACCCATCGGTGATGAAAGCGAGCGTGCGTTCTTCTCCGAGAGTACCCGGGCGACGGCCACCATATTCATCGCTCGCAAGGACGCTGATGTCACGCAGCAAGCTGGCTTCGATGACCGCCCGTTCCGACGCTGGCAGAGTTGCAAGAGGTGCGCGTGCGCACCCCGCGAGCGCCAGAAGCGCCGCCGCAATCCAAAATGTGTGCGCCCCCAGCCTCGTCATTCGGCGGTCCATCCCCCGTCTATGCTCCAGTTTGCACCGGTCACGTTCCCCGCCTCTTCTCGGCACAGAAAAACAGCCAATGCTCCGATTTCATCTGGCTGAACGAATTTCTTTGTCGGCTGCTTGGCGAGCAGCACATCATTGATCACTTCATCCCGGCTAAGGCCGCGTGCCGCCATTGTATCCGGAATTTGACCTTCAATCAGAGGCGTCCAGACATAACCGGGAGAAATGCAATTGGCGGTCACCCCCGTTTGCGCGAGTTCGAGCGCGATCGTCTTTGTAAAGCCATCAACTGCGTGCTTGCTGGCGTTGTAAGCGCTCTTGAAAGGCGATGCAGTTTTCGAATGCGCCGACGCGGTGTTGATGATCCGCCCCCAGCCCGCTGCTTTCATCGCCGGAACGGCCAATCGGGTCGTGTGAAAAGTTGCCGTCAGGTTCAGCGCGATGATCGCATCCCATTTGTCAGACGGAAAATCCTCGACCGGAGAGACATGCTGCATCCCGGCATTGTTGACCAGAATATCCACGCCGCCGATCTCTGCCATCATGGCTTCTATTGCTGCTGAGTCGAGCAGATTGGCGCCGTTATAGGTCGCGCCGAGTTCCGCTTCCAACGCCGCAATTTCATTGCGATCGCCCAGCCCGTTTAGCACGACACTTGCGCCTTCCGCAGCCAGCGCTCGGGCAATCGCGAGGCCGATCCCGGAGGTCGATCCGGTCACCAATGCACGCTTACCCTTGAGGAACATCGACAACTCCTGCACTTACACTTTCTACACAAAGCTTTTGCCGCACGTTTCGCCGCTGTCCAGCAAATTGCGGACCGGTCGCGGATTAAAAGCTGGGGTCAAGGGAGGAACATCGCTGTGCGGCTCAATCGGTTCGACACATCCAAGATTAAAGTGCGCGGCGGCAGGGGTCGCGGCAGAACAGCGGGCGGCGTTGGCTGCGGCACAATTGTCATCGCCATCATCGCCGCTCTGATTCTCGGAGTCGATCCGATGCAGACCATCGGGATGATCGAAGGCAACCAAACACAGCAGACATCAACCCAGGCCCAGCAAGGCGGCCAGAGCGAAGAAGAAGTCTGTTCGACAAGCGCCTACGCCACAGAAGCGTGTAACGCTTTGACCAGCCTCAATGAGACTTGGGCGCCAGTCTTTGCCAGCGCCAATATCGCGTTCGACGACCCGACTTTGCAACTCTACCCATCTGGTCCTGTCAGCACCCAAGGATGCGGCAACGCGTCATCGGCGGCCGGACCATTCTACTGCCCGGCGGACCGGACGATCTACATCGACACCGCCTTTTACGACACGATGGCGCGGCAGATGGGCGCTGGAGGTGATTTCGCACGGTATTACGTGATGGCTCACGAATATGGCCACCATATCCAGAACCTGACAGGCCTTGCCGATCAAGTGCGCAGCGTTCAGGCCCGCAACCCGTCTCAACGCAATCAATTGCAGGTGCGTATGGAGCTACAGGCGGATTGCTACGCCGGCGTCTGGGCGGGCAAGAACCGCAATCTCATCGAGCCGGGTGATATGCAGGAAGGTCTTCGCGCTGCGAGCGCAATTGGTGACGACACGCTGCAACGCCGCGCAGGCCAGCGGATCAATCCTGAAAACTTTACGCACGGAACCAGTGAGCAACGCATGCAAGCTCTCAGGCGCGGATTGCAATCAGCCGATAGTTCGTCATGCGATGCCTATTTTGATTTCAACTAGCCCTTGCGGAGCCGCCGGCGCTCCCCGCGTCGTGAGTTGAACAATGACAAAGGGCCGGAACAGTCCGAAGACTGTCCGGCCCTTCCCTACCGGTTACCCCTGTTTCAGGCCGGAACCGAGCCCGGTCCCGGTTCTTCACCGGCCACGCCATCGCCCGGCGTGCCGCCAACCTTTACGTTGGACCATTCGATGTTGCGCGTGGCGTACATCACGCCTGCCAGAGCAAAGAACAGCATGAGCGAGCCGATAACCAGCGACCACGCTTCAAGGTTCAACAGCACGTACAAGACGCCATAGAGACCCGCGAGCAAAGCGGCGATAAAGCCAGCGCGCTTCCATCCTCCCAACACTGCGGCACTGTAGCTGGTCAGCAATCCGATGATCGCGCCGCTTGCAACAACATACGCAAGGGCAAAACCTATCATCTCGGCAAAGGCCAGCAGCATGACGAAGAACAAGATCAGCCCGGCCCCAGTGAGAAGATACTCTGCCGATGCGACACGCGCTCCCGCAACGATATCGAACATCAGGAAAGCGAGGAAAGTGAAGCCGATAAACAGGAACCCGTATTTCAGCGAACGTTCCACGCGCTTGTACAGATCAACAGGCTCCATCAGACGGATTGTCGCAACTTCCTCACTCGTGGCGCCTTCTTCCATGTATCGTGCGCCTTCAGGTTCGCTCGAAACATAGGGCAGTCCCGGCTGATCGGTGCGAACCAGTGATTGGCCGAGCGCGAGGTTGGAAATTGACCAACTGGCGCTGAAACCTTCTGCACTCTGTTCACGGTCATTGTCGCTCGGCAGGAAATCACCTGAGAAGCTGGGATGCGGCCAACTTGAGCTGACTGAAAAGTTGGTTTCCTCGCCACGCGGCACCATGCTGAACGCGCTGCTGCCACGCAGGGCGTAGGAGTAATCGAGCGCGATATCTCCAGGCTCTGTCCAATCAAGGAAAGCGTGCACGCCTGTACCTGCCTGGCTGTTGCCAAGGCCGGGACGCAGATCAAGCTGCTCTCCCCCCAGCTTCAATCGAGCGTTGGTTTGCAAGCCGCGGGGATCTGAAATTGGCAGTTGGATAATTGCTTCATCCAGTAGCAGCTGTTCCGCTTCAATACCCAGACGGTTCAGATCTTCAGGCATGGTAAAGCGCGCCGAGCCAGCAATGGCTGCATCATACACGACCGACTGGTGAATGATCCCGCGAGACCGGACTTCGGGATCAATCTCGGTCTCGATGCTCTGTTCGCTTGGAGAGATATAGAGAAGCTCGCGGCTTCGCGTTTGCCGCGTCACTGTTTTCCCGTCCACTTCCTCGCGAGTGGTGCGAGTGACCGTATATGGCACCACCAAGAGCGGACCAGCGATCACTTGCGCTCCGGCCCATCCCGCTGTGATCGATTCCTGCGCGACGCGCGCTTGATGCTGGCGATCACTGACCAGCAGATAGACCATAGCCAAAGGGATGATCAGCACTGCACCGATCATCCCGACGAATAACAACTTTAATCCTGGGCTTCGCTCACCAGCCATCGTTCATCCTCCTAGATGTGAGACGAACCGTGCTTTTAGAGCGATGAACTGAATTTCAACTGAACTGTCGATACAGAAACGGCGAGCGCATTTTCGTGCACTCGCCGTTCAGGAGAATTTGCTGGAATTGGTGATCAGGTGTCGAACTCGTTTTCCCACTTTTCGATCTGCTCATCGAGCGATTCGAGAACCTGTCCGCGCATCTTTCCGCTCATGTCGCGGCTCTTGGAAATCGCTTTGCGGGCTTCCTTCAGACCTTTCAGAGCATGGGCCATCACGCGGGTCTGACAGATATAGACCTTGCGGACATTCCCTTCGAGTTCCTCGACCGTCGCAACTTCATCAGAATCGCCGCGGCAGCTCATCTTCACGACAGTCCGTCCGTCGGTGTGGTTTTCCGAGTGAACCTCAACCAAAGCTTCCTGGATAAGCACCGGCACTTTTTCGAGCTCCTTTTCAGCTTCGGCGAGGCTGGCGCGAACTTCGACCATGATCTCGTCCATCTCGGCTTTGCTCATCCGGCGGCCTTTGTTCACAATCCGAATGTTCTGTGTGCGGTTGGTGACCCGACGATCGGTCTCGACCTCCACTTCAGGGGCGACTTCGGCATCTACATCGACTTCGACATCAATGTCGCCGATGACAATCACATCGTCATTGACCTCTACGATCCGCTCTTGCCCGGTGTTGGGATCAACCGACACGATGGCCTCAGCGAGGACCGGGGTTAGAGGCGCCGGAGGAGCGGGCGGCGCAGGTACGGCCACGCTGACTTCAGGCGCAGCTGGCGGCGCTGGGGGCGCAGCAACCTGACTCTCCGCATAGGTGATCGAGGCGGTTAGCGGCAGTGCAAGCAATCCCGCTCCTAACAAGGCTCGTCCAGCAACACGGCGGCGGGGGGTTTGGTCGGACATGGTCAGGCTCCTTAAACGGTGAATGATCGATTTGTCGCCGAGCACGGGGCACGCCATCGGGGCGGCGAGCGCAACGTTGGGGCCGGCGGCAAAACTGGCAATGAGATTGGCGTAGGCGGCACGGTCTTCCGCGGGTTTGGTTGCAACAACCCGCGCATCGCAGGCCGCTTCCTGATCGCGGCGCAGCGCGAGCCAGCCATAACGGCCAAGCGGGTTCCACCAATGGAGGGCAAACAAAGGCTGCACCATCACGTTGATCAGCAGGTCCTGGCCATCGTGATGAGCCAGTTCGTGTGCCAAGGCGAGATCGCGAGCGGTGCGATCATGCTGCGCCATGAACCCTTCCGGCATGGCTATCACCTTGTCCACCACACCAAACGCCAAGGGTGCTGAAGTGCCAGGTGTTTCCACCAGCCTGATCTTGCCAGCACGCCCGACTTCACGGGCTTTAGCGAGCAGTTCCCCGCGCAAGCGGAAATAGGCGGCAAAGCGCAGATAGATAAAAATGGCGGCGCCGGTGAGCCATGCAACAAGACCGAGCTCTAGCCATGGAACGGCATCGAGCAGGGTTTGCGGGGTAAGTGACGTGGCAACATCGGACGCCGCCTCCTTCGATCCCAACACGGCCTCTTGTGTCGCAACTGGAGTGGTAGGGTCGAGGATAAGGAACGTCGAACTGAGTTCGGCGGATTGCGCGG
>JBCBHD010000134.1:0-8407 GCA_038526115.1 Pseudomonadota bacterium
AAACCAGAGCTGAAGATCGCACATGCAGTCACAGCGTCGGCTGCCTTTCCTCCGGTCCTTTCGCCATTCAAATTGCGAGTTAAGCCCGAAGACTTCGATATTCGTGAAGCCGGAGTTGATGACAGTTTTCTTCGGGACGTGACGCTCACTGATGGCGGAGTGTACGACAATTATGGTCTCGAACCGATTTGGAAGCGGTTCAGGACAGTGCTTGTCTCCGATGGGGGGGCTGCATTGCCTATGCAGTCCCGGATCTTTGGAGACTGGGTGACACAACTGCGCCGAGTGGTCTCGGTGATCCAGTCCCAAGTCCATGCGCTGCGCAGCCGCTCTATCGTCGAGCAATACCTGATGGACGAGCGCCAAGGCGCCTTCTGGAGCATCGCAACACCTCCAAGTCGCTTCGACATTCAGCCATATTTCGAGATCTCTGATGAAGCCGCTTTGGCAATTGCGCAGATCCCGACCCGGCTGAAAGCAATGAGCGCTGATCAACAAGAGCTTTTGATCAATTTTGGCTACGTGCAAGCGGATAACGCTATCCGGTCCTATTACCGGATCGGGGCAGACCGCGGCTCAGCCCTCCCCTTCCCAGAACGGAGTATGTGACGATGCGGTTTCTCATCCAACCCGAGCTCGTCGATCGGCTTCTTTTGGGTCCAATCAGCGGAGGCCGTATTGTTCAGGATTCACCAATCAGAGGTGATGTGCTGGCAGCTTATGCGCTGAACCCGGACAAATCGCTAGAATTGCTTCTTACGCCGTACCGCTCTGTGAGCGCCGCTACGGTGGCGCTTGCTTTGGCGGAGAACACTCGGACCGATGCAGAATCGCCCGCCATTTCATATCTCGAAGGCGTAGTTGCCGTTCGCCTGTCTCTGGAGCGCATGCTGCTTGGCGTGCTCACCATGACACGATGGTGGCAAAAGATCCGGGACAAAAAGCTCACTCAAAAATCGCTCAAACAAGCGATTATGCGGCGGGTTGATGAGATGTACGCCGAGGCGAATGGCGAGCGTGAGCAAATGGAGCAGTTGAGCGATCCGAAACAGGATCGTTCCAGAGAGCTCGCGACTGCCGCTGCCCTTCTAACTTTCTTGGGCGCAATCCGAATTTTCCATCAACCCTCGCAGCACGAACGCCAGATCGACATTCGAAATCTCAGAGAAATGTCGCAGCAGGCCAACTTCAAATCGTCTCGCATTGCGGATGCTGGAAACGAGATTTTCAAGGAACTGAAAGCCTATTGCGAAAGCGATCCGGATAGTATCTGCAACAGACAACCTTTGGTGTTTGCGATCTCGCTGAACCGGCCAGTGGAACTGGCGGTCAATTCGTCCGCAAACACCATCAAGGCGGACAGTGCGAGACTGCTCTTTTCAACCGACTGTTCGGGTTTGGCTTGGGCCATTCTGGACTCGGGTATCGAGACCAATCATCCGGGGTTTATCGATCATAGGCGCGGCAAAGGATCGCGCGTCAAAGCTAGCTTCGATTTCACTCGAATGCGCGCTCTCGTTTCGCCTGAGTACCAGTTCAATGCGACGCGGCTAAATGACGCTGCACAGTTCTTTTTTGATCAGTTTGATGACGATGGTCCCAAGCTCAACGATATCAAGGAAGAGCTCCGCCAGTTTTCTAAGGCCTGTGCCGATGGCCGCCCTTTGGACTGGACCGCGCTGCGCCCGTACATCGAGATCGACAAGCCTGAAACCAAAATCCCGGCAAACGCGCACGGCACGCATGTTGCGGGAATTCTCGGGGCAGACTGGCGGAAGGATGACGATGGAGACGATGATCTGAAAGGCATTTGCCCGGACATCAAACTCTACGATTTTCGAGTGGTCGGCGTCGGGATCAAGGACACCGAATTCAATGTGATCGCCGCAATGCAGTTCATTCGCTGGCTCAATGAACGCAACAATTACCGGATCATACACGGTGCCAATCTGAGTCTGTCGATTCCGCACAGCGTCCGCAACTATGCCTGCGGCGCTACGCCTGTGTGCGAAGAGGCTGACCGGCTGGTGCGCTCGGGCGTGTTCGTCACAGCTGCAGCGGGTAATCGCGGCTATCAGAACTATCAGCTGCTGGGCGGCGATGTGTTCGAAAGCTACGCACCCTCTTCAATAACGGATCCCGGAAACGCCGAATCTGTTTTGACTGTGGGGTCGACCCACAGGGGCTCTCCTCACACCTACGGAGTCAGCTTCTTCTCAAGCCGCGGACCAACCGGCGATGGGCGTTCGAAGCCCGATTTGCTGGCCCCCGGTGAGAAGATTGTGAGTCTCGTGCCGGAGGGAGCGGAGGACACTCGTGATGGCACCAGTATGGCCGCACCCCATGCAGCGGGCGCCGCTGCCTTGCTGATGGCGCGCAATTCCGAATTCGAAGGCCAGCCTGCGAAGGTGAAGCAGATCCTCATCGATACCTGCACCGATCTTGGCCGTGAACGCAATTTCCAGGGGGCCGGGCTGATCGATGCCCTGCGCGCCCTTCAGAGCATCTAGACGAAAGAGGGGAAGAACAATGGAACTGGAAGTCCTACGCGCCCGGCACGGCGACTGCATGCTGCTTCATTTTGAGAGCGATGACAGGCCGAAATTTGCCATCATCGATGGCGGTCCTGCCGGTGTTTACAAGGAAAGCCTGCGCCCGCGACTGGAAGAGATGCGCGAGGAACTGGACCTGTCTGATAACGAACCTCTGATCATCGAATTGCTCGTTCTCAGCCATATCGATGATGATCACGCGAATGGCGTGGTCCAGATGCTCAGAGATATGAAGAACGTACAGGACCGCGGGGATCCGCCACGGTACAAAATTCGGCGTCTGTGGCACAATTCGTTTGATGACATTATCGGCAACAGCGAAACCGAAACACGGCAAGCTCTGGCTTCGCAATTCGGGACAGCCAGCGCAGGCATGCAGGACATTCCCGACGATCTCTTTGAAGACTACCGCGATTGGCAAGTCCTCGCGAGTATCAATCAAGGGCATCAAATTCGCGAAATGGCTGAAGCACTTGGCATACCCGCCAACCCGGACTTTGGCGGAAATTTGATTAAAGCGCCCGACGAAGAAGACGACGACATTGTCGATCAGGTTCAACTCGAAGATGCAACTCTTACCGTCTTGGGACCGCGCTCAAAAGAGCTGAAAAAGCTGGAAAAAGACCATGACAAATGGCTGAAGAAGACCGGTAAAGGACGCGAAAGCGGTGAAGCAACCCTGGCAGCCTTTAAAGACTCATCGGTAGCAAATCTCTCGAGCATTGTGCTTCTCGCTGACGATGGTGAGAAACGATATCTGCTTACCGGAGACGCACGCGGCGACAAGATCATGCAGGCCGTCGAATTGCGCGATGGATTGGCCGAAGACGGGAAGCTTCCGGTCGAGATCCTCAAGATCCCGCACCATGGCAGCAACAACAACGTTGCACCGGAGTTCTTCGAAGCGGTCCCGGCATCGGTTTATGTGCTGTCCGGCGATGGAAAGCACGGCAATCCGGAGCGCGATACCATTGAGTGGATCGAAGGCGCAAACAAAGACAATCCATACACGTTGCACTTCACGAATCCGATCAAGGCGATCGATAAGAAGCGCAAAAAAGAGTATCACGGAGACGATCCATACGAAGAGGAAACACACGGTGTCGGAGCGTTCCTTGATAGCTTACCCGACCGTGTGACCATCGTAGCTCCCGAGCCTGACGAGGACTAACCCCCGCGCAGGAGCTGCACGCCCCAATCGCGTTCGAACAGATAGAGCAGTATCCGTGCTGCCTCGCCCCGTTCTGACGTCAAGCCGCCATCGCGCTCTATGAGCAGGCGCGCATCAGCGTGGGCGGCGGGAAGTAGCTTCTGCACCTGTTCGAGATTGGCGATACGGAATGCGGCTTCACCCGACTGCCGTGTTCCGAGCAACTCGCCACCACCGCGTAGCTCAAGGTCTTCTTCAGCAATGCGGAACCCGTCCTGCGTCTCGCGCATCAGCGCCAGCCGTTTCTTGCCAGTTTCGCTCAGCTCATTGCCACGCAGGAGCAGGCACCGGCTCTTCTCGCTGCCGCGCCCTACCCGACCGCGCAGCTGATGCAGTTGAGCCAACCCAAACCGTTCGGCCTGCTCAATCACCATAAGTGTGGATGCCGGAACATCCACACCGACCTCGATCACCGTGGTGGCGATCAGCAGCTTTGCTTCCCCACGGACGAACCGCTCCATGCTCGCGTCTTTAACCTCTGGCTTTAGCTGCCCATGGACAAGGACAACATCATCGCCAAAACGCTCTTTCAATGAGGCATAGCGGGCTTCTGCTGCAGCGATATCGGCGATCTCACTGTCGCGAACCATGGGGCAAACCCAATAGGCCTGCTGGCCGGTTGCCAGATGCCGTTCCACCCCGGCGACGACATCATCGACGCGTTCCTGCGAGACAACGAGAGTTTCGATAGCCTGCCTCCCCGGAGGCAACTCATCGAGGCGGCTCACATCCATTTCGCCATACTGCGCCAGTGTCAGTGAGCGCGGGATCGGTGTTGCCGTCATTGCCAATGTATGAGGGGCACGCTTGCCCTTCGCCGCCAGTGACAATCTCTGCTGCACCCCAAACCGGTGCTGCTCGTCAATCACGACAAGCCCCAGATCTTTGTAGTTCACCGTGTCCTGAAAGATCGCATGCGTGCCAACGAGCACATCGATCGACCCGTCCAGCAATCCCATCAGGATGCTTTCACGTTCTTTGCCTTTGGCCCGACCGGTAAGCAAAGCGACTTCAACCCCGGTGGACGCGGCCATCTTGCGCAGGGTTTCGAAATGCTGGCGTGCAAGGATTTCGGTCGGTGCGAGCATCGCTGCTTGGGAGCCGGCCTCCACAGCAATCAGCATCGCGGCAAGCGCAACGACGGTCTTCCCCGCGCCAACATCACCTTGAAGCAGTCGCAGCATCGGAGCTTCCTGGTGCAGGTCACCTTCAATCTCTGTAATGGAGCGCTTCTGCGCGCCTGTCATTTCGAATGGCAGATCCAGTCGGTCACGCAGTTTGCCATCGCCAGCAAGCGCCTGACCTTTCCGGCGGCGGCCCTCTGCTTTCACCATCAGTAGCGCCAGACTGTTAGCCAACAATTCATCGTAAGCTAACCGGTCGCGTGCTTTTTCGTGCTCGCTCTTGTGGGCCAAATGCAATGCATCACGCCATGCGGGCCAGCCATTCTGATCAAACTGACTGGGTTCAATCCACTCCGGAAGCTCGGGCGTCCGCTCTAGGGTTTGAGCGATCATCCCCGCAATACGCGGTTGAGTAAGGCCCTCAGACAAAGCGTATATTGGCTCGTTCAGTCGTGAGAGGTGCGCAGCGCTTTCCTTCTCGACATGATCGGGGTGGACGATCTGAAGCATATCGCCAAATCGATCCAAACGTCCTGCAATCCACCGCTTTTCGCCGACCGGCAGCTGCTTTTTCGCTGTGTATGACGCACGGCCAAAGTATGTCAGCGCGCAGATATTACCGACGTCATCCTGCGCCAGAACCCGGTAGGGTCCACGCCCCGGGTTGCGCGCTCCGCGATGCTCGGTGGGAGTAAGCGCAATTATGACCTGCTCGCCCTCACCACCATCATCGAGATTGGCGATAGCCCGCCGCGTCACAAACCGCTCTGGAAGATGATAGGCCAGATCCCTGAGCCGCGTCAGCCCAAGCTTTTCCAGTGGCTTCATCAGTTTGGGCCCTACACCATCAAGCGTCTGGCTTTCTGCAAAAAGAGGATTGAGCGCATCTGGTCGCATCAGGATTGATCCGAAGAAATCTTTGAACGGTTCAGCCGCGAAAGGCGATTGAATTTTGTGAGCAGAGCGGCATACATCGTTTCGGGCTCATCCAACGCAACGGTGCAGGAGTGCGCGCACTCCCAGACTGTTGCGGCAACACTTGTTTGTATTGGGGAGTCGGAACCATGAGATACGAAACTTGGATGAACGAAACGCGTCGCGGATTGTTCAAGCCTCGAAGCAAAGCTCTTAAAGCTGTTGATCGGGCCTTTTCCCGTTGCGGAGACAGTTCGGTTGGTCATTCACGCCTTCGCGCAGAATTGCTGGACAAGCTGATTGCGTGGATCAACACGAAAGGCGACAGATGGCAACAGAGCATTCGCAACACCAGAAAAGACGCACGCGGCAAGGGAACGGTTGAGCGCCTTGTTGAAGGTTTTGCACTCGATCCCAATTTTGCGCCGCGACTGATCCAAGCCGGTCTTATTAACCGCCCCATTCCTCCGCTACCCAACACACGGCCCATTCCCCCTGTTCCGGCACACAGGCCCATACCTGCACTGCCACGGACACGGCCCGTTCCGCCCACACCGGCCCATCGACCTATCCCCGCAATACCAGCGCATGCTGTCCCTCCGGGCGAAGCCTATCGTCCGGGTAAGATCGACAACAAGAAGGACTGCGACGGAAAATGGCATCGCTTTATCCGCCAGGAAAAAAGTAACTCCTGTGTACCCGCTACAGTGACAATGATGAAGCGCGCTTGGGGCGGCGCGAATTTCAATGATCTCAGTGAACCTTACGTGCGCGGGCTAATGACGTTGAACGAGAACGGTCGGCTCAATCAGGGCGTATCAACTTTGAGCAATTACGCTCAGACCCAACACAATTGGCAAATGAACGGCACGACTGCGACGCGGGCTGTTGAGGTTCTCAAAATGAACCCATTCCCAGTGAAGACAGCGTATTCCGTTCCGGGTGCGCTTGTTTCACTGACATTGCTTCGCAACCTGACACCCAGGAAACCGGGTCTAGTCGGTTGGCGTTGGCGCGGCGGCGGCGGGCATGCGACGCTTTGCATCGGGCCAAGCAACGACAACACACAGCTGAAGATCATCGATCCGTGGCATGGCATTCAGTACGTCGACAACACACAGGCTGGCTTTTCGACATACCATACTCCGACTGGCAGTATCGGCGATCTGATTGTCGCAGTTTTCGGGAAATAGAGCTGTTCGCTTATGGAGAAGGCTGCCGCTCCGTCGATTTGGAGCTCTTCTGTCCAGAACATTCAGTTGCTTACCCTCAAGCGCGCAATTATCTGGGCCGCATGACTGAGCAGCCTTCTTTCGAACAACGCCTCGCCCGCGCCAAATTCCGTGCATGGCATCGCGGCACCCGCGAAGCTGACTACATGATCGGCGGCTTCTTCGATCGCTACCACACGGATTGGAGCGAAGCGGAGATGGATTGGTTTGAGGATCTGCTTGCCGAAGACGATGTCGATATCATGGCGTGGGGTCTGCAAACACAGCCTGTGCCTGAGCGGTTTCGGGGACCGCTGATCGAAAAGATGCAGGCGCTCGACTACGTCGAAATCCCGCGCTAGGCGCGTCGCCAAACCAGAATTGTCAGCCCCGTGCGGGAACGCGCGGGGCCGTTGCTATTTGAGTCATCACCCATGCCCGATCTCTCCCGCATTCTTTCCGCCGATAAGCCACTAACGCTATCATCACTTCCGCGCGGGGCAGTGCCGTTGATTATGAGCGATCTCGCTCGGGCGGCAAAGCAGAGAGCGGTGTTTATCGCGCCAGATGATGCAGCAATGCGCGCCGTGGCCGAAGCCGCGCGGTACTTTGCCCCCGAAGTGGAGGTTCTGGAACTACCGGCTTGGGATTGCCTGCCCTATGACCGTGCCAGTCCGGCTCTTTCTGTAAGCGCTGCGCGCCTTTCTGCGCTGTTTAAGCTCCAGAACCCTGCCAGCGGATCGCAGCTGCTCGTCACTACCGTGAACGCCGCGCTCCAACGCGTTCTTACGCCTTTCCGTATTCGTGAAAGCGTACGTGAGTTCAAACCGGGCGTGACAATCGGCCATGCAAGCCTCGCCGCACTGCTGACACGGCAAGGATATTCAAGAACGGACACCGTAGTTGATCACGGTGAGTTCGCGGTGCGCGGGTCAATCGTCGACATATTCCCTTCCAGCCTGGATCAAGGCCTAAGGCTGGATTTCTTTGGTGATGAACTCGAAAGCCTGCGTCTGTTCGACCCGTCTACTCAGCGATCAACTGGCACACTCAACTCGCACTTGCTTCTTCCCGCGTCCGAAGCCCTGCTGGATGACGAAAGCATCAAACGCTTCCGTTCGCGTTACCGTGAGTTGTTTGGAGCAACCGCCACGCAAGATCCGCTCTACGAAGCCGTAAGCGATGGCCGCCGACTTGCAGGCATGGAGCACTGGCTCCCACTGTTCGAGGAACGCCTCTCGACCATATTCGATCATATCAGCGATGATGACGTTGTGGTCATTGATCAGAGCGCGATTGGTGCGGCGGAAGAGCGGATTTCGGACATCACCGATTATCATGAGCAGCGCAGCCGCATCGCTGGCGACAAAAGCGGTTCTTATCGGCCACTGGCCA
>JBCBHD010000135.1:0-8406 GCA_038526115.1 Pseudomonadota bacterium
GCACGGCCATTGACGCCTTGATTGAGGCGGGGCTGATGCCAGCGGAAATGATGGATGCGCATGACCTGTTGACCGATGTGTTAGTGGCGGGTCGCTTACTTGCTCCTGGAGGAGGTGAGCCGCCATCGGCGGCATCTCGTGCGCTCGCCCGGGCTTGCCAACGCGATAACTATGCGGAACTGACGCACGATATTGCCGTTGCTCGCAAGTGTGTCGCCGCCGCTTGGTGCGATATATTCGATCAGCCATTGGAGACAGAATGATGAGTGATTTTCCCGCCGTTGGAGATGCGATGCCCGACATTGAAATGGGAACGCCTGATGGCGAGACTGTGAAACCGACCGACTTCGCCGGAAAGAAGTTGGTTGTGTTCTTCTATCCGAAAGACAACACGCCGGGATGCACGACCGAAGCCAAAGACTTCACGTCTCTCAAAACTGATTTCGATGCGGCTGGTGTCGAGCTTCTTGGTGTCAGCAAAGACAGCGCGAAAAAGCACCAAAACTTTATCGCCAAACATGACCTCAAGACTCCCCTCGCCACGGACGCAGAAGAAGGGGGCTTGTCTGATGCGCTCGGCATCTGGACTGAAAAACAGATGTACGGGAAGACCTATATGGGGATGGTTCGCACTACCTACCTTATAGGCAGCGACGGCAAGATCGCTCAGGTTTGGAACAAGGTGAAGGTCAAGGGACACGCCGAAGAAGTGCTGGCCGCAGCCAAAGCGCTTTAGGAACGATGCAGTCAGTCGCATCAGCCATTCAGGCCGCTCTTCTTACAGCGCAGCCGCGAGCTAAGTGCTTTGCAACAAGGGATGTCGCACGAAGGTGGCGACGAGGCGAATTGGCATTTAGCTTTGACTCCGAAATGCCCGATGAACCGGCGCGGCCGGATTCTCCCGAATTGCTCCCGCCGAACCGTATGCCGAAGCGGGGGAAATTCGGGTCCGATCGCGGTCGGATCGCTTTGTGGCACAGTCTGGCGCATATCGAGTTCGTAGCCATCGATCTCGCACTCGATATGGCGGGCAGATTCGGTGCCGAGATGGGCGAGGAGTTCGTCGATGATTTTCTGGCCGTTGCGGCGGATGAGGCGATGCATTTTGCTTTGCTCGCCCGCAAACTGGAAAGTCTCGGAAGCCGCTATGGGGCTCTTCCCGCTCATGGAGGGCTATGGCAGGCTGCGCACCAGACTCGGAACGACGTGACTGCGCGACTTGCGATTGTGCCAATGGTGCTGGAAGCGCGCGGTCTCGATGTTACGCCCGCGACCCTCGAACGTGTCAAAGCGGCAGGTGACGAGCACGGTGCAAAGATTCTTGCGCGCATCCTTGACGACGAAATTAACCATGTCGGATTCGGCACCAAACACTTTCTGAAATGTGCAGAACAAACGGGCGCTGACCCCGCAAACATGTGGAAATCCTTGGTTCGGGAGCATTTCAGAGGCGCGGTTAAGCCACCATTCAACGACTCAGCGCGTCTTGCAGCCGGTTTGTCGCGGGACTTTTACGAAAACATTGCGCTTTAACGAATCGACCCGATAACGGGATTTAACAAGTGCTGGCAGGCTTGGTGCCGGTTCGAATAGAAACGTTTTGCTAACCATGATGGGTCACAATTGCACCATGGCGATCGAGCGTTTCATCATCACTAGCAGGCGAAAACGCCGCAACGGATTGGGACCGGGTCTATTATGAATACGCTGATCAAGCGGCAACTTTCCAAGCTGGCAGGCGCGTCTATCGCAGCCTCCATGCTTCTCGCAGCGAGCCCGGCGCTCGCGAATTCTTCATCCAACGCAGCTGCGGCTGATGTGACCGAACCGGTTCGTGAAGCGCAAAACCAGACACTGACAACAGGCGATGTCAAGTTCCGCCAGCTTTTTGCAAGCTGGGTCGCGCTCGACAAAGCCGGGCCTGATGCTCCGGTCGAACGCAGTATCGTTGCGATTCCGTCCCGTATGCCACTCGCTGGCGCACGCCTGACAAGCGGGTACGGAATGCGGAACCACCCGATCCTGCGCAAGCGCCGCCGGCACAATGGAGTGGATTTGGCCGCACCAACTGGCACACCGGTATTTGCGACGGCTGACGGAATGGTCGGCCGCGCGGATTGGTTTTCAAGCTACGGTTTGTACATCAGCATCGACCACGGCGCTGATATGGAAACGCGTTACGCGCACCTTTCAAAGCTCGCGGTTGCGGCTGGGGAGCGTGTTCGCAAAGGCGATTTGATTGGTTATGTTGGCTCGACTGGCCGTTCAACTGGTCCACACCTTCATTATGAAGTGCGTGTGGATGGGGTTGCAGTCGATCCGATTCCCTATATGGTAGAGCGTACACCTTCAGTCGCATCGCGCAATTCGAGCGACCTGACTGGAGCGGGCGGCAAGTAAGCCACCCCTTTGAGATAGCCCGCCTGGAAGCGGGTCGGACATTGGAGAGGGTGTCCGAATATCGGCGGCGGGTTTTCCCGCCGCCTTTTTTTGTGCCTCGTATTGGCCGAGCAATCTAAGTTTCGATTTCTCTTGCGAGAGCCAAGCTCACCGTTAGGTTTCCTTCCGGAGAAGAGTGCGCGTGTCCGCAGAAGGCCGCGTGTTGAGGGAGAATTCTATGAGCATGCACCCCATCGCACACGCGGCGGCGCGTCCAGATCACCCGGCAGTCATTATGGCCGGTTCGGGCGAACAGATAACCTATCGGGAGATGGACGAGGCCGCCAATCGTTTTGCTCAACTTCTGCGAGCACGAGGCTTTGCTCCGGATGATGCATTTGCCGTGCTGCTTGAAAACCGGATCGAGTATTTCACTCTGGTCTGGGGGTCGCAACGCGCCGGTACGTTGCTGGTGCCGATTTCCACCCGGCTGACTGCACCGGAAATCGCTTACATCCTCAAGGATAGCGGCGCCAAGTTGCTGATTACATCCCACGCATTCGATAGTGTGATGGGTGCTATTCGCGTGGCCTGTCCTGATCTGCCGGTTTTGTTGGTCGATGACAGAGGTGAAGAGGATTTCCACGCCGCGCTTGCGGCTTTGCCCGCCGAACCGATCGCTGATCAGCGCGCCGGTGCGACTATGCTCTACAGTTCAGGGACGACCGGCAGGCCTAAAGGCATTCGGCCCGCACCGCCTGAAGATCCCGATCCGCAGGCAGTCATCCCATTTCTGGGCCTGGCAACAATGGGGGCCGGAATGCCGACTGATGGATCGATGATCTATCTCTCACCTGCCCCCTTGTATCATGCAGCGCCCTTAGCCTGGTGTTCGGCTGCGCAGCGGCTGGGTGCAACGCTCGTTGTGCTGGAAAAGTTCGAACCCGAAGCAGCACTGCAAGCGATTGAAAAATACAAGGTGACTGACAGTCAGTGGGTGCCGACCCATTTTGTTCGGTTCCTCAAGCTCGATCCTGCGATCCGGGGCAAATACGATCTCTCCAGCCACAAGCGTGCGCTCCATGCGGCTGCTCCCTGCCCGGTTCCGATCAAACGGGAAATGATCGAATGGTGGGGGCCGATTGTGAATGAGTATTATGCTGGTTCGGAAGGGATCGGCATGACCATGATTGGTGCGGCTGATTGGCTGGAGCACCCCGGTACAGTCGGCAAAGTGATTTATGGCCAGTTGCATGTGTGCGGACCTGACGGGGAGGAAGTGCCTGCCGGAACAGACGGACTGATCTATTTCGAAAATGCGTTGCTCCCGACTTATCACAATGATCCTGAAAAGACGGCGGAAGCGATGCATCCCAAAGGTTGGATGACGCTCGGCGATATCGGCCACGTTGATGATGATGGCTATCTGTTCCTGACGGACCGCAAGAGCCACATGATCATTTCGGGAGGGGTGAATATCTACCCGCAGGAGATCGAGAATCTTTTAGTGACTCACGATAAGGTCATGGATGCAGCGGTCATTGGTGCACCGGACCCTGATCTCGGCGAGAAAGTCGTTGCGGTGGTACAACCGATCAACATGGACGATGCGGGCGACTCTTTTGAAGAGGAGTTGCGAGATTTCCTCGCCCCAAACCTGGCGCGGATCAAGATGCCCAAACTGTTCGATTTCCGCCCGGATTTGCCGCGTGAGGCCAATGGCAAGCTTTACAAGCGCGAGTTGCGCGATGAGTATACCGCCAAAGCGCAGGAGACCGTGTGATGGCGACTGCTCCTGCACCGGCAATTCTGCCGACCGATATTGCGCGCCAAGTGATTGCTCCCGAATCCTATGCGGAATGGGACGGTCTGCTCGATTTGTTCGATCGACTCCGCGACGAAGCGCCGGTTGCGAAGGTCATTGCGGAAGACGACTCTTTCGAACCGTTCTGGCTGATCACCCGCTACGACGACGTGATGCGGATTTCGAAGGACAATGCATCCTTCCTCAACAATCCCAAGCCGGTCGTGTTCGCGACTCGGCAGGCGACCGAGTTTAGCCGTGCGGCGACTGGCTCCAACATGCTGGTGGATTCGCTCGTGGTGTTCGACGCGCCGATCCATCCGAAATACCGCAAGCTAACACAAGACTGGTTCATGCCGCGCAACCTCAAGCTGATCGAAGGTGAGATCCGCGTTCTGGCAGACAGGCTGGTGCAGGCCATGATCGACAACGGGCCTGAAGTAGACTTCGTCAAGAGCGTCGCAGCGCCTATGCCCCTGCGGGTCATCATGCAGATTCTCGGCATTCCTGAGGAAGATGAGCCACGCATGCTGATGCTTACGCAGCAGATGTTCGGCGGGCAGGACGCGGACCTCTCTGGCTCAGGAATGGAGAACATGACGGCTGAGCAAATCACTCAGCTTGTGGCCGGTGCTGTCAAAAATTTCGAAGATTATTTCGCTGGGATTGCGGCTGAGCGGCGGGCCAATCCGACCGACGATGTCGCCAGTGTGATTGCAAACGCGACCGTCGACGGGAAACCGCTGCCAGATCGCGATATGGCGGGGTACTACATCATCATGGCCGCTGCCGGGCATGATACCACATCGGCGACTATGTCGGGCGCGATGTTGGCGCTGGCGCGGGACCCAGAAGAGTTTGCCAAAGTCAAAGCTGATCGGTCGTTACTGCCTGGCCTTGTCGAAGAGGCGATCCGGTGGACCACCGCCGTCCAGCATTTCATGCGCACCGCAGCGGAGGATGTCGAAATCGCGGGACAGCAGATCAAGGCTGGTGACTGGATGATGCTGAATTACGTTTCGGCCAATCATGATCCGTCGCAATTCGACCATCCGCGAGATTTCGACGCAAGCCGCAGTCCGAATCGACACATGGCGTTTGGTGCCGGGGCGCATCAGTGTCTTGGTCTGCATCTTGCGCGTTTGCAGATCAGGATACTCTTCGAAGCGTTGCTGGATCGTCTGGAAGGGGTTGAGTTGGCTGGAGAACCGGCGCGTTCAAGCTCGACCTTTGTGGGCGGCCTAAAGACCCTGCCGCTGCGAATTGAGGCAAAGTAACTTCAACGCCTAAGCCCCCGATATGGGGTGCTTGCGCAATAATACAAGGGGTATGAGAAAATATTGTTTCAATATGGGGTTGATGAAGAAACTATGTGCGATTTTCCTGTTATTTCCAAGAAACATGTGTTAACATCCTGTTCATGGGAAAAATCAGGAACAGGAACGTTGCAGTGTTTGCAGCGCGCTTCGTTGCAGGTGAAATGACATGACCCTGCTCGAGCCGCACAACTTGCCATTTGCCGGTGCCGCCATCCTTTTGGTGTTCATCGCGATCATCCAGATTGCCGGTGTCGGCGACATGTTCGACAGTGGTGATGCCGACGTTGATTTCGATCTGGACGTCGACGGGCCGGATGGTCTTGGTAGCGGTGGTTTTGTCGAAACCGCTCTCAGCTTGCTTGGTATCGGTCGAGTACCGTTTCTGGTCTGGCTGATTGTCTTGCTGTTCCTTTTCACGGTGATTGGGGTTTCTGGTCAACTTTTGGCTACGTCCTTGCTTGGCGCGCCGTTGCACCCTGCGCTCGCCGGCGTGCTTGCCGGGATTGGCGCATTGCCGGTCAACGGAGTGGTCACCAGGCCTTTGGAAAGGTTGCTCCCACAGGATGAGACAACCGCTGTAGGGCTGGATAGCCTGGTGCGGCGCGACGCTGAAATCCAGATCGGTACTGCTAGGCAAGGATCACCCGCACGATCGAAGGTGATGGATATGCATGGCCATCCACACTTCGTGATGGTGGAACCACACGATCCCGCTGCTGAATTGACCGAAGGCGAAACAGTGCTGCTTGTCCGGCGAGAAGGCGGAACATTCTTTGCCGTGCAATATGAAAACCCATTGCTGGGCCTCGATTGAGAAGCCTTTAATGTCGCGCGAACGACCAACCCCGAAGGTCGGGCCGCGCAAAACACAAAACAGGAGGAACCATGGACCTATTGATTGAACTGTCGATTTATATCGGCCTTGGACTGGTTGGAATTCTGGCGATCTTCTTTTTCCTGACCACGCTGTATCGGCGTGCGTCGAAAGAGATTGCTTTTGTCCGGACAGGTGTGGGCGGCGAAAAAGTCGTGATGAATGGCGGCGCGCTGGTGTTTCCAGTGTTCCACGAAACCATGCCGGTCAACATGAACACGCTGGTGCTAGCGGTGATCCGCCGTGACGCAGAAGCGCTGATTACGCTCGACCGACTGCGGATCGATGTGAAAGCGGAATTCTATGTTCGTGTGCGTCCCGATGCCGATGCCATCGCGATGGCTGCGCAAACGCTCGGCCAACGCACGATGCAACCGGAGATGCTCAAGGACCTCGTTGAAGGTAAGTTCGTCGACGCGCTGCGCTCGGTTGCGGCGGGGATGAGCATGAATGAGCTGCACGAACAGCGCGCTGACTTCGTGCAGAAGGTGCAGCAGGTTTCGTCCAACGATCTCGCGATGAACGGTCTTGAGCTCGAATCGGTCTCTCTGACTGGTCTCGACCAGACCAGTATCGAGCACTTCAACGCCAACAACGCGTTTGACGCCGAAGGTCTGACCAAGCTCACCGAGCAGATCGAAGCACGCAAGAAACTGCGCAACGATATCGAACAAGACACACGCGTTCAGATGGAGACCAAGAACCTCGAAGCCGATCAACGATCGTTCGAGATTGGGCGTGATACCGAGTACGCCCGTCTCCAGCAGGAACGCGAGGTCGAAGTTCGCCGTGCCGCACAAACCTCGGAAATCGCCAGTGAACAGGCGATGCGTGAACGTGAGGCCGAAGCGGCTCGCATTCAGGCCAAAAAGGAAGTCGACAGCCAACAAATCGAAGCCGATCGCACGGTTGAAGAAGCGCGTATCGATCAGGTTCGCGCTCTGGAAATCGCCCGGCAGGAACAGCAGATCGCGGTTCAGAACAAGTCGCGTGAAGAAAGCCAGGCCAAGGCCGAGGCCGATGCAGCGCGTGCCAAGGCGGTGGCGGCCGAAGAGCAGGTCGCAACGGCGCGTGAAAGCGAAATCGCCGAACGTCAGAAGAAGATCGAACTGATTGAAGCAGCCAAGGTTGCCGAACGCGAAGCGATCGGGATCAAGGTTGAGGCAGAAGCCGAGAAAGATGCGGCCACCAACCGCGCCGAGGCGGCAAGGCTCGAAGCGAAGGGTGATGCCGATGCCGAGATCCTGCGCGCTGAAGCCGACCGTGTCCGGTTTGAAGTCGAAGCCGCTGGTCAGGAAGCGATCAACGAAGCGGCTAACATCCTGTCGATGGATCAGATCAGCCTGCAGACCAAACTGGCGCTGCTCAAGGTACTGCCTGAAGTCATCAAGGAAAGCGCCAAGCCGATGGAAGCGATCGATTCGATCAAGATCGTTCAGGTCGACGGCCTCACTCAAGGTGGATCAGGCGGCAGTTCGGCGAACGGAGCAGGGGGCGCTGGCGGTGGATCTGGCAACCTGGCAACCGACGCAGTGTCAGCCGCTCTGGCGTATCGTGCGCAGGCACCTGTGCTGGACGGCCTGATGAAGGAGCTTGGTCTGAACGGATCGTCCCTCGGCAGCTTGGTTCAAGCTGCGGCTGAGGAAACAAGCGAAGTGAAGGCCGGCACTGATCCCCAGTTTATCGCCAATGACGGACTGGAAGGTTCCGCCGAACCGAATGATGGTCCCGCGGAAGAAGCCGCCGAGTAATTTCACCCCATCTTCACTATATGAAAAGACCTCCCGGATAGCGCCGCGCCATCCGGGAGGTTTGCTTTATGGGCGTATGGGGCACAGGAACCTTCGACAATGATGACGCGCTGGATTTCGCTGGTGAAATTCGGACCGTCGACGATTTGGTCGAAGCCGTTCGATTGCATGATTTTGGTGAAGCGATAGCGGCAGCGAAGGCGCATCGTGTGCTTGTTGTGGGGGAGTGTGTCGCGGCTATGCGCGGTCACCCTAATCCACAGCTGCCCCATGAGCTGG
>JBCBHD010000136.1:0-8377 GCA_038526115.1 Pseudomonadota bacterium
TCACACTGGGGGTGTGGGGGTCGCAGGTTCGAATCCTGTCTTCCCGACCAGTGGAATTTTCTCACAGCTCACTGACTGCCGCGAGGCTGGCAAACGGTCGTCCCGACAAGTGGATCGTTCGTCGAATAGTCCGCCTCTCCACTTGCCACGCCGAAAGGATCGTTCAAGGGCCTTCGCGGAACTTGCGCGCGGCGCAAGCGTTCGGGACTGCTCATGGATCGTCGACACCTTTTTGTATCTGCCGCAATCGTGGCAATGGCCTCAGCTCCTGCCGCAGCGCAGGACCCAGAGCCATTGGATATTCCCGAGCCAGGTCAGGGCGAGGAAATAGAGCCTGATCGCACCACTGACGACATTCGCATCGACGCAACAGAACCCAACGAGTTCCCGCCACCGGCTGGCGAAAGCGAAGCGCAGGCCGGTTCATCGTCAACACGGCGCACTTTCACACCTGCCGATTTTGAACGGTTTGCCCCTCGCAATGCGCTGGATATGGCGCGCCAAATCCCCGGTTTCTCGATCCGTTCTGATGAAGGCGAACGCGGCCTGGGTCAGGCGAACACCAATGTCATCATCAATGGCCAACGCATTTCAGGCAAATCAAATGGCCCCGTTTCCGCGCTCAATCGTATTCCTGCTGAAGAGGTGGTCCGGCTCGAAATCGTCGACGGCGCAAGCCTCGATATCGGAGGACTGAGCGGCCAAGTCCTCAACGTTGTGACCAGTTCGACAGGTGGGATTACCGGCCAGTTTCGATATTCGGCAGAGTGGCGATCATCAGGCGTGCCATTTCGCTGGAGCGATGGGCAAGTATCCCTCGCTGGCGGCGGCGAAAAGACGGAATGGACCCTCAGCTTCGAAAACGACGCGGGACGGCGCGGCGACGCTGGACAAGAGCTGGTGTTTGATGCCGCGGATCAACTGATTGACACTCGGATTGAGCAATCGAATTTCGATTCCGACCGGCCCACACTCTCAGGCTCATTCGCGCGCACTGCCGACAACGGGAACGTTCTGAACCTTACTGGCCAAGGTCAAGGTTTCATTTTTCGAGAACGCGAGGTGTCGGAGCGTAGCGGTCTCATCGACCCAGTCGACCGTCTTCGAACATTTCGCTCACAAGAAGACGAGTACAATTTCGAACTCGGAGCAGACTACAGTTTTGCTTTCGGTCCAGGACAGCTCAAACTGATCGGCTATCACCGCTACGAGGACAGCCCAACTGTGGCGCGCGTGATCACGGAATTTGCTGACGGCAGCGCACCTGCAGGCTCGCGCTTCACCCGGGATGCCGACGAAGGCGAAACGATCCTGCGGACAGAGTACACGTTCCCCGCTTTTGGCGGTGATCTGCAACTCGCGGCGGAAGGCGTCCGCAATTTCCTAGATATTACGTCGACGTTCGAAGAGCGCGATACGGCAGGCATATTGCAACCAGTGGACTTCGAAGGCGCCTCAGCGCGGGTCGAAGAGGATCGAGCAGAAGCCAGCGCGACTTACAGCCGAGCGCTTTCGGGTGCGCTCCAGCTCCAGGCCTCGTTGGGCGCAGAATATTCCAAGATCAGTCAATCCGGCGCGGCTGGTCAAACCCGTGATTTCTGGCGCCCGTTCGGCTTTGTGTCCCTCGATTGGAATGCCAATCCTACTCTCAACCTTTCAGGCAGAGTCGAACGACAGGTCGGCCAGCTGAACTTCTTCGATTTCATCGCCTCGACGAACCTCGATCAGGATCGGGTGAACGTAACCAACGCAAATCTTGTTCCACCACAAAGCTGGTTGTTCGAGGTGGAAGCGACAAAGAGCTTCGGTGATCTCGGCTCGATCAACCTGCGCGGGTTTTACGAAGACATCAGCGATATCGTTGATCAGATTCCCATTGAAGGCGGCGGCCAGGCACCGGGCAACATCGACTCTGCTTCCATTTATGGGATTGAGGGTGAACTGACGGTGCTGTTCGATCCGCTGGGATTGAGTGGTCTCAGACTGGACTCGGAGTTTTCGTGGTCGGAAAGTGAAGTACTAGATCCGTTGCTCGGAACCCCGCGCGAAATCTCTGGCAATGAATTTTTCGAAGTCGAGATCGAGCTTCGTCAAGACTTTATTGGCACGCCTTGGGCTGTCGGTGGTTTCTGGAGACATGACGAACAGCAACCTCGCGTGCGTCTTGATGAAGTGTTCCAGCGCCTGACACCTCCGGGCTTCTTGCGCCTGTTCGTCGAGCACAAAGACGTCTTTGGAATGACCGCACGCTTTCGCGTCGCCAACCTGCTCGATCGCGACAACAGGCTGGATCGTACGATCTTCATCGACCGCGCAGCTGGCCTTGTCGATTTCCGCGAAGACCGTGATCGCACCTTCGGCACGATCTTCTCGATCGATCTCGAAGGGTCATTCTAACCGGTCCTTGCGCAGCAAAGCCTGCCCGCCTAACCGCCGGTGCGAGAGGATACCATCATGACTCAACGCATGCGCAGCTGGCTCTTCGCCCCAGGCGACAGCTCCAAGAAAATGGGCAAGGCGATTGCCAGCGATGCGGACATTGCATTGCTTGACCTTGAAGATTCGGTCACGCCTGAAAACAAGGCGGGGGCTCGCGATGCAGTGGTTCAGGCCTTGGGCGAAGCGCCGGATCGATCGCGCGTATGGGTGCGGATCAACCCACTATCGGGCGACTGGACCGCAGCAGATCTCGATGCTGTTGTTCCAGCAGCGCCAGGCGGCGTGTTTTTGCCCAAGGCCGAGGGCGGACATGACGTCGAAACACTCGACAACATGCTGACCGAACGCGAACGGTCAGCGGGCTTAGAAGTCGGCTCAATCAAAGTAGCCGCGCTCGTAACTGAGACGGCGGCGGCAATGTTCACCACCGGCACTTATGCAAGCGCGCCTCGATTGGTTGCGATGAGCTGGGGGGCAGAAGACCTCTCGAGCGAACTTGGCGCCAGCGAACAGCGTGGCCCGGATGGCGAATACACCCATGTGTACGAGATGGCTCGCAGCCTCTGCCTGCTCGGCGCTGTCAAAGCGGGCGTTGCACCGATTGAAACGGTGCAGCCAGAATTCCGAAACCTCGAAGCGCTAGAGGCGCGAGCGCGCAGCGTCAGAGCACAGGGCTTTCGCGGCATGCTGGCGATCCATCCGGCCCAAATTGCTCCGATAAACGCAGCTTTCACTCCGCGCGCTGAAGAAATCGCGCATGCTCGCGCCGTGGTTCAGGCCTTCGCCGACAATCCCGGTATGGGAACGGTAGCGATAAACGGCAACATGCTCGATCGACCGCACCTTGCCCTGGCCCAGCGATTGCTGGCCGAAGTCGAAAATGCAGAATAGGATATTCGATTTTCCTACTTGAACCAATTTGGTTATTTGCAGTTCGACTCACCAGCAGGAGCGGATCGCATGGGCCTTCTCGACACTTTGATCGGACCAATCACCTCGATCATTGACAAGATCATCCCGGATAAAGAGGCACGTGCTCGCGCCAAGCTTGAACTGCTCAAGCTTGAAGGGACACAGGAAATGCAGCTGATCGAAGCGCGTCTGCAAGCCATCGTGGCTGAAGCGCAATCGACAGACCCCTGGACCAGCCGCGCCCGCCCCAGCTTTCTCTATGTCATGTATGTTATGATCCTGTGGGCGCTGCCGATGGGCATTCTGGCGGCCTTCAATCCTGGCGCGGCGAAAGAGATTGCCAGTGGCATGAACGCCTATCTTAATGGTCTGCCAGAACCACTCTATGCGCTGTTTGGCACCGGATATCTCGGCTACACAGCGGCTCGGCAATGGGGTAAGGTGAAAGGCGTGGACCGGTAGGGATCGGCCTTTAAGGAACAGGCACTGGAGGCAATCGGCAGTCCGGCGTTTCAAGGCGCTGGTGTCGTAGAAACGCGGTAACGTCGGGTGATGAGGCTCGATCAACCGCGACCACGATGATCTCCGTCGCGCAGCGAGCCGGAGGTGCCGGTTTGTTGGGACATTCATAGTGGATCTGATGCGCGAATGAGACTGTGCCTCGCACGTGCTCAGCAATCTTTTCACAGCCTTCAACTCGAGCGAGAAAGCGCTCGATTGAAACCGGCTCTGAGTCAAAACCACGAGCGCGAAACCGCATCGAAGCGAGTGCTTCAGCATCCTGCGCCACAATTGCGCGGGCGGCGTCTGCAACGATATCCGGCGGGTTCTCGGCAGAAATACCCGTAGCAAGGCAAAGAATCGTTGCGAGGCATACTGTCCTGACAATCACAAGTTGGTGCCTTCCCTTTCATCGCTGCAATCCAGCCGCTACAGCGCGCTTATGACGAATACAGCTTCTACGGTCTACGTCCTGAACGGCCCCAATCTCAATCTGTTGGGCCTGCGCGAGCCAGAAATCTATGGTTCAACCACGCTCGATGAGATTGCCGGTATGCTCGAAGATCGGGCGCGAGAACTCGACCTGACCATCGACATGCGCCAGACCAATCATGAAGGCATGCTCGTCGATTGGCTGCATGAGGCCCAAGCGGAGGATGCGCGAGCCGTGTTGCTTAACGCCGCCGCTTACACGCACACGTCCATCGCGCTGCTCGATGCGATCAAAGCGATAACCGTTCCGGTTATAGAAGTGCATCTTTCTGATCCAAAAACGCGAGAGAAGTTTCGTCATCTCTCGTTCGTGGGCAAAGCGGCAGCCATTACAGTGGAGGGTCACGGCGCCGATAGCTACCGCATCGCACTCGAAGCCGTAGCGTCAGGCAGAGTGTGATCGCGCAAAGACTTTTGCGCAAAATCGCAATCATTGCCACTTGCCAGCCGCATTCTGCGTGAATAGTCACCCGCGCAACTAAATTACCAAGGGGCATGCATGGCCAACGATAAGCCAGGTGCCGGAAAGAAATCCGGCATGAATATCGACTCCGATCTCGTCCGCGAACTCGCAGAGCTTCTCAACGAGACCGGCCTCACCGAAATCGAAGTCGAGGATGACGATCGCAAGATTCGCGTTGCGCGCAGTGCGGTTGGAGTCGCGGCACCTGTCGCAGCGGCGCCAGTCGCCGCCGCGCCCGCGCCTGCAGCAGCTGCTCCGGCAGCACCAGCACCGGCGACTGAAGCAGCGGCGGCCGATTATCATGGCGATGCGCTGAAATCGCCAATGGTTGGCACGGTCTACCTCGCCCCGGAACCGGGCGCAGCGAACTTCGTGAAGCCTGGGGACACTGTGAAAGAAGGCGACACGCTGGTCATTGTCGAAGCGATGAAGGTCATGAACCCCATCACCGCTGACAAATCCGGCACAATCAAATCGATTCTTGTCGAGAATGCCCAGCCGGTCGAATTCGATCAGCCGCTGGTCGTGATCGGTTAAGCCAGTCATGTCGATCACACGAATATTGATCGCCAATCGCGGCGAAATCGCGCTGCGCATCCACCGTGCGGCGCATGAAATGGGGATCGAAACGGTCGCGGTGCATTCAACGGCTGATGCCGATGCGATGCATGTCCGGCTTGCCGATCACGCGGTCTGCATCGGTCCGCCTGCAGCAGCCGAAAGCTATCTGAACCACGCTGCCATCATCTCGGCGGCCGAAGTCGCTGGCTGCGATGCGATTCACCCCGGCTATGGGTTCCTATCTGAGAACGCCAAGTTCGCCGAAATCGTCGAAGCGCACGATATCAAGTGGATTGGCCCCAAGCCCGAACATATCGTCACGATGGGTGACAAGGTTCAGGCGAAGAAAACAGCAGGCGAACTCGGCCTGCCGCTTGTTCCGGGATCCGACGGAGCGGTTTCCGATCCCGAAGAAGGCAAGAGGATTGCCGCCGAAATCGGCTATCCGGTCATCATCAAAGCTGCCAGCGGCGGTGGTGGCCGCGGGATGAAGGTATGCGAAAGCGAAGATCAGCTCGAAACGCTGATGCAGCAGGCTGGCTCCGAAGCCAAAGCCGCCTTTGGCGACGCGACCGTCTATATCGAGAAATATCTCGGCAATCCGCGCCACATCGAATTTCAGGTCTTCGGCGATGGCAATGGCAACGCGATCCATCTGGGTGAGCGCGATTGTTCGCTTCAGCGTCGCCATCAGAAAGTGCTTGAAGAGGCCCCCTCCCCGGTCATCACTCACGAAGAGCGGATGCGCATGGGCGAGGTCTGCTCAAAAGCGATGCGCGATATGGCCTATCGCGGCGCGGGAACCATCGAATTTCTGTGGGAGAACGGCGAGTTCTACTTCATTGAAATGAACACGCGGCTCCAGGTCGAACACCCCGTTACCGAAGCAATCACGGGCGTTGATCTGGTGCGCGAACAAATCCGCATCGCCGCTGGCAAACCGCTTTCTGTCAAGCAGGATGAGCTTGAATTCAGAGGCCACGCGATTGAATGCCGGATCAACGCCGAAGATCCTTTCAATTTCGCCCCCTCTCCGGGCAAGGTGACCTATTATCATCCGGCAGGCGGCATGCATGTGCGCGTCGATTCAGGGCTATATGCCGGATATTCGATCCCGCCTTACTACGATTCCATGATCGCAAAACTGATCGTCTATGGCCGCGACCGCGAAGGGTGCATCATGCGCCTGCGTCGTGCGCTTGAAGAGATGGTGGTAGAAGGCGTGAAGACGAACATCCCACTGCATCAGGAACTGCTGCGGCAGAACGATGTCTTGCATGGCGATTACACTATCAAGTGGCTCGAAGAATGGCTTGAGGAGCGATCGACCTGATCAGGTCCACGCTCTGAACGTCGGCAGGCACGAACGTCTCGATTCGTAGCGAAGCGAGCGAATACTCGCCCGGCGCAGCGATCGAAGACAGCACCGAGACGACGCTTAGCGAGCCCCCTTTAAGGCGATACCGCTCTTCAAGGATAGGCGGCGGATCCGACAGTCTCTCGCCCCACTTTGCGACGCTTGGATATCTCTTCAATCTCTCGATAAGGTTGTTCAGTGACGGGGCATGGGAGGCTTCGATCCGAAGGCGCCTGAGCGTCTCAGGAACCACCTCCTCTGGGTTCTCCATCCACTTGATGAGCCCTCGGGGATGAAAGACGAGATCGTACATATTCGAAACACTGTCGTGACTCGTCAGCGCCCAAAGGTCCTGGCCACCGCTAGCATGAGACAGCAGGGCATCAAGAACGCTATTGCTCTGCACCAAGGTCCCGTCTGGATGGAAAGTGCAAGCGGGCCAAGGTGAAAGCCTTTCGAAGAATCCGGCAGGCAGTTTGGTCTGTTTGTCCGGCGGTTCGGCACGTTCCTGTGACTGCGTTAGAGGCTGGAAGAGCGCCTTTTGCTCCCATGCCTTCAGCGCCATGGCGCGCGCAAGCTTGGCCAACGCTGCCTGACCTGGCTGTGACCGTCCCGTTTCAAGGAAGCTGATATGGCGCTGAGAAACACCCGCCCTGTTGGCCAGTTCTTCCTGCGACCAACCTCGATCTCTTCTCAGTTTCGCTAGCGTATTGCCGAATTCCATGTCCGACGAATATGACCCAAAGGTAATTGAGTCCATTATCTTTGCCCCCCATCCATCTGCCGCAGCTAGGAGAGCACGAAATGATGGAACGTTGGCAGGCATGGATCGCTGCATTCGACAAAGCTGTTGAGACTGACGACTGGCAGGAACTAGACCAATTTCTGACACCTGACGTGACCTACACAGTGTCCGGTGTGCCCTTCGCATGCAGTCTCGCCGGACGGGCCGCTGTGCTTGGCGGCTTTCGCAAGTCGATCGCAAACTTTGATCGCCATTTCGACCAGCGGTGGTGGTTTGGGGTCGGCGTGCGCGTATTCGATCCCGGTACGGTGACGGCAAGAGCCATGGGCGTCTATCGGCTTGGTGACAAACCACTCCTCCATTTTTCGGCGAGGAGCATGTGGCGTTTCGAAGGCGACCGCATCGTCGCCATGAACGATTGGTATGATCTGGCCGAAAGTGACGTGCAAAACGCACTTGCGTGGCTAGGCGAACATGCTCCCGATCTCGACGCAAGTTACGAACAAGGAAATAGCGATGAGCGCATACATAGATAACCTCGAAAAGATGATGGCCATCTGGAACACCACCGACGCCGACGAAATTGAGCGGCTGGCCGCTGAAGCGCTTGAGCACAATGTCCATTTCGCCGATCCGAACCACAATATACTCGGGCGAAACGCATTCATCGAAATGGTGCATCTGGTCCAGAAACAGATTCCCGGTGCGGTGTACGCCCGCAACAGCGAAATCGACATTCAAAACAACTTCTGCCGCTATCACTGGAAGATCGATCGCGACGGGAGGCGGATAATGAACGGCTTCGACGTTACCGAAGTCAGCGATGGAGGTAAGATCTTGAAAGTGATTGGTTTCTTTGGCGCGCTGGAGCGTGAAGACTAGGCCAGCATTGCAATTGCCGGCCGCT
>JBCBHD010000137.1:0-8355 GCA_038526115.1 Pseudomonadota bacterium
GCGCAAACAGGTCTCCTGCCAGCCGCCCTGAACCCAGGTGACATGGCGGAATGGGCCAAATCGAGCGCGGAACTGCAGAAAATGTGGTTCGAATTCGCCGCAGGCCAAACACAAAAAGCCGCTGCAAAAGCGACAGATGGAGCAAACCTGCTAGATCCATCGCAGTGGCTGATGATTTCGCAAAGCATGCTGAAACAGCTTCCCAGTGCCGGTCTGGAAGCGCCGACGAAACTCGCCAAAGAATCGATGGAGCTTTGGCAAGGCGTGCTTGGCCGCTTCACTGCCTCTCCTCAAGCAACTGGTTTGGCAAATAGCGGCGACTCACTGCCACGCAAGGATCGGCGATTTTCAGATCCGGCATGGAGCGAGCATCCCGCCTTTGCTCTGCTCCACCAGAACTACCTGATGCTTGCCGAGTACTTTCAGCAAGCGGTGAAAGGCATGGACGGACTGGATCGGGAGAAGCGCAAACAATTGGAGTTTGCCGTCAGCGCACTCGCCGAGGCGATGAGCCCAGCCAATTTCCTGCTCACCAATCCTGTTGTCATGAAACGAACGGTTGAGACAAAGGGCCGAAATCTGGTGCGCGGGATGCGGCACCTGATCAACGATCTCAATCGCGGACAGCTCACGCATACCGACAGCAACGCTTTCACCTTGGGGGAGAACCTCGCCGCGACGCCCGGCAAGGTGGTCCACGAAACGTCGCTCTATCAGCTGGTGCAGTATTCTCCGTCGACAAAGGATGTCTATGAAGTTCCGCTCGTCATCTTTCCCCCGTGGATCAACCGGTTCTACATTCTCGATCTGACGCCCAAGAAAAGCTTCATCAAATGGGCGGTTGATCAAGGCCTCACTGTATTTGTGGTCAGTTGGAAATCCGCGGACGAAACCTTGTCTGAAGTTGTGTGGGACGATTACATCCGCGCGCAGATCGACGCTGTCGACACGGTGCGAGACCGGCTGAAAGTGCCGCATGTGCATACGATTGGCTATTGTGTCGCGGGGACCACGCTGGCGGCAACCCTGGCGATACTCGCTCGCCGTGGAGAAGCCGAGAAGATCAGATCAGCGACCTTCTTCACCGCTCAGGTTGATTTCGAAAAGAGCGGCGACCTGAAACACTTTATCGACGATGGGCAGTTGGAGGTGATCGGTCAGCTATCGCCAAAGGGTTATCTCGATGGCCGGTATCTCGCTGCAGCGTTCAACGCGCTTCGCGGAAAGGATCTGATCTGGAATTATGTCGTCAACAATTATCTATTGGGCGATGACTATCCCGCTTTCGATCTGCTCCACTGGAACGGCGACGTGACCAATCTGCCGTCAAAATGGCACAATGATTATCTCCGCGATCTTTACCGAGACAACAAACTGGTCGTGCCTGATGCACTTTCAGCGGATGGGACTGCGATCGATCTCACCAAAGTGGAGACACCGAGCTTTATACAAGCCGGTCGGGACGACCACATCGCTCCGGCAGAGAGCGTTTGGCGCGCAACCGAGCATTTCAGCGGACCGGTCGAATTCCTCCTGGCCGGCTCCGGGCATATCGCTGGAGTGGTCAATCCGCCGGCAGCAAACAAGTATCAGTACTGGGTCGGCGACAGCGAGGCACCGTCTCTCAAAGCATATATTGATAGCGCTGAAGAGCATCCTGGCAGCTGGTGGCCGCATTGGATCGAATGGCTTGAGAAACAGGATGCAAAGCGCGTTCCTGCTGCTGGCAAGCGCAAGCCGGGCGGGCGTGGAGATCAAGTCATCGAAGACGCTCCGGGGCGGTATGTGAAGACCCGATGAAGCCGGATTGCGCGCAAGAATTTTGATGACGCGCGATCGGGAGACGTTGCCAAAAAGCAGGTTTTTTTCGATTTATCATACAGTTGTCCACTTTATTGTGCAGCGCACAAAAAACTTGACTTCGCAGTTGCAATCGCTATTTTGTGCAGCGCAACATGAAGCGAGGACATTATGGCTGACGCCAATACTCAACCGAAGATCGATGCTGCTGCTGAAAAAGCTTACGAAGAAGCAGCTGCCAAAACTGCAAGCGCTGCCAAGGTTGCAGACGCGGTTGAAGCAGACGCTCCGAAGCCAGCAGCCAAGGCCGCTACGGTGAAGAAGGCTGTCGCTGCTCCGGCAAAGAAGACGCCTGCCAAAAAGCCAGTCGCGAAGAAGACCGCGGCTCAGCCAGCTAAAAAAACTGCTGCGAAGAAGACGCCTGCGAAGAAGGCGCCGGCCAAAGCAGCTGCCAAGAAGACTCCAGCTCGCAAGCCTGCCGCAAAGAAGGCGCCCGCGACAGCTGCAAAGACAAAGACCGCTGCGAAGAAAGCAGCTCCGAAGACAACCGAAACCAACCCCGTTACCAAACTCAAGGATACTATCATGGCTACTGCCGAAAAGACCGACATCACAGCAACTGCCAAAGAAATGGCTGCTGACGTTCAAGAGCGTGTGAAGACCGCTTACGCCAAGACCGGTGAGTTCGCTGGCGAGGTCAACGAGTTCAACAAAGCCAACGTTGAAGCTGTCGTCGAAAGCGGCAAGATCTTCTTCGCAGGCGCACAAGATCTGGTCCGTGACAACGTTGAGACCGGCAAGACTGTCGTCGAGACCGTAACGGAAGACGCCAAGAAGATGGCTGCTGTTAAGTCACCGACTGAACTCATGCAGCTTCAGGGCGAACTGGCTCGTCGCAACTTCGACGCAGTTGTTTCGTTCGGTTCACAGCGCACCGAAGCTTGGGTGAAGCTCTACAACGATGCCTTCGCTCCGATCTCGAACCGCGTGAGCGTCGCTGCCGAGAAGATCTCGAAAGCAGCATAAGCACAGTTTCTAGGCCGGGCCTCTCCTCTCTCTCCCAAACCCGGTTTACGAAAGCGCGCTGAATAAGCGCATGGGCCGGATGGACCAGCAAGGTCCGTCCGGCCCTTTGTCATTTTGAAGCGTTACAAAGCTTGCGGATGAGCAAACGAATCCCATAATGGAATGCCGATGGTCGACACCTCTACTTCATCCGCCGAGTACGCGGCTTTGATTTCGTTTGCTCCGACAGGCGCAAACGGCAGCGATGATGCTGACAAGGATGGCGGTGAAAGCGAAATCGGCCTCGCCACCAAAACTCGCACCAAGCCGAAAAAGCCCAGTCAGTACAAAGTGCTGATGCTCAACGATGATTACACACCGATGGAGTTCGTCGTTGCCGTGTTGAAGCGGTTCTTCAGTATGGATCTGGAGCAGGCGACGCGTGTGATGCTTCACGTCCACCAGAAAGGCGTCGGAGTGTGTGGGATTTTCCCATATGAGGTGGCCGAAACCAAAGTGAACCAGGTCATGGATTTTGCAAAGCAGAACCAGCACCCGCTGCAATGCACGCTGGAAAAGGCGTGAGAGCCGCAGACACGTGAACCGCCAGCCTCACCATCCTGAACCCGATCCCGTCGGTCCCGGTCAGGAAAGTGTGTGGGACTATCCCAGACCCGCGATCGCTGAACCGACCAATCGCCGCATCCAGATCATCCATCAGGGCATTGCGCTTGTGGACAGCCAGTCAGCATGGCGCACGCTCGAAACCAGCCATCCGCCGACCTACTACATTCCACAATCCGATATCGCGATGGAGCATTTGCAGCCCAATGCGCGGCGCACAATGTGCGAATGGAAAGGGCAGGCGAACCATTGGGATATCGTGATTGGCAATGATCGGCTGGAGGCGGCAGCATGGTCTTACCCCAGTCCAACGGCTCCCTTTGCCGCAGTGAAGGATTATCTCGCCTTCTACCCCGATCCCCTGGATCAGTGTCTGGTGGATGGCGAAACAATCACCCCGCAACCCGGAAGCTTTTACGGGGGATGGATCAGCCAGTACGAAGCAGGCCCTTTCAAGGGAATTTCCGGCAGCTGGTTCTGGTAGCTCGCAGCCCGGTTCAGCATCGATCAACAGACGCTCTCACATGAAACCATGACCGCGCTGGAAAATCGCGCTATGGCGCGGTCCGCAACTGCGTAACCAAGGCCAGATACCCGAAGTGTTCAACTTCATCCCCAGCGTTGACCGGTATATTTTCCGGCTGGTGATCTTCCCGATGCTCGGGGTGTTCGCGCTGGCCGCCTCGCTGCTGCTGCTCGACAAGATGTTGCGACTGTTCGATTTTGTCGCCGTTGAAGGCGGGCCGATTGGCGTTGTGTTTAAGATGCTCGGTGCGCTTATCCCGGAATATGCGAGCTTGGCGATACCGCTTGGTCTGCTGCTAGGTATCCTCCTGGCTTTCCGCAGGCTCGCCACTTCGAGCGAGCTGGATGTGATGCGGGCGGTGGGGCTTTCTTATTTTCGGTTGCTGCGCGTGCCATATGCGATCGCGATTGTGCTGATGGGTATCAACATCGCGCTGGTTTTCTACATTCAGCCGGTCAGCCGCTATTATTATGAGCAGATGGAATATGAACTGCGATCCGGGGCGCTCGGCGCATCGATCAAGGTTGGCGAATTCACCACTCTAGCGGATCGGATGGCTCTTCGGATTGAAGAAAGCGAGGACGATGGCAGACGGTTGATCGGCATATTTGCACGAGTCGCGAACAAGCGGGACCAGGTGCTTTCGATCAGCGCTCGCGAAGGCGCGTTCCTTTCCACCAGCGATGATCCGGACACAATCATCCTGCGCCTGACCGAAGGCACGATTGTTCAGGACACCGGCAGCAAGACCCCGCGCGTTCTTTCGTTCAGCCGCCACGACCTGCCGATTGACCTGCCCGCCATCGAAGAATTCCGCGCCCGTGGAGATGCAACGCGGGAATATATCCTGCCCGAGCTCTTGCGCATCGGTTGGAGCGAAGAGGTCGCAAGCGATCAGCGCAGCGCCAGCCAGGCCAGCTTCAACTTTCGATTGGTCGAAATTGTGATGATGATGCTGATGCCGCTGCTCGCATTGGCATTGGCCATCCCGCCGAAACGGTCCACCAGCGCACTAGGCGTGTTTATTTCCATCGTGATGGTCGTTTCGTACCACAAGATAAACCAATACGGCGAAGACATCGCTTCGCTCGGCCGGGTCGATCCGATCATTGCCTTGTGGGGACCGTTCTTTGTGTTCGCTGCTCTAATTCTGTGGATGTACCATCAGGTTGCCCACGTCCCTGGAGGACAGCCAATCGGGGCGCTCGAAACCGCATTCTCCAAACTGACCAAGCGGCTTGGCAAGCTCTTCAAGCGGGATCGTCAAGGGGTTACGCCGCCGCTGCGTGACACGCAGATGGCTCCGGCAGAATAGGCTCAGCACCGCGTCCCATGCAGCTTGATTTCTTCCCTTCGCGCACGCTGACGATGTACCTCGCCAAGATGTTCATCATCCGCATCCTTGCGGTGCTGTTGATGCTGGTGTTGGTCCTGCTGGCTCTCGATCTATTGGGATCGACCGGTGACATTCTCGCACCAGAGGGCAATGGTCAGGCCGAGATCATCAAATATGCGAGCCTGCGAATACCGCAGCTGGTTGCGCGGTTCCTGCCCTATTCGGTTTTGCTGGCGACGTTGATCACGCTGGTCACCCTGAACCAGAACAGCGAAGTTGTGGCGATGAAAGCCGCGGGGCTGTCAGCGCATCAGGTCTTGGCCCCCCTGCTCCTGACCGCAGCAGCGGTTGCTTTGCTAAGCTTTGCTTTCAACGAGCGATTGGTGACGCGCGCCAATGCTACACTGAAGGCATGGGAAGCGGCGGACTACGGCCCTATCCCCAAAGAAACCGGTGTGCGCACGAATGTTTATCTGACGGATGGCACCAATATCCTCACCGCTTCATCGCTGGTCGGATCGGGAGGCGCAATCGAGCTCGATGATGTGACATGGTATCAGCGCGCGCCAGGCGGTATTATCAGCCAGCAGGTCCGTGCGAGCAGCGCCACCTATGCTTCGCCTGGGTGGAAGCTGGAAAATCCGGTCCGCTTCGACGTGGGTAGCGCAGAAACAGAAGAGCTAGAAACGCTGGTTGTTGCGGAAACGCTCACACCCGACCGTATTGACCTGCAATCTGTTGATCCGGATGCTCAATCATTCTTTGAACTTGCCGAGACCATCGAAGCCTTCGAAGCGGTTGGCCGAAGAACCACGGAGATGCGCGCCAAATGGTGGCACAGGATATCAGGACCGCTCTCCGCATTCCTGATGCCCCTTCTCGGATCGATAGCCGCTTTCGGGCTTGCGCGCGCTGGTCAATTGTTTGTCCGGGCCATAATCGGCATGGCGTTGGGCTTTGCCTATTTTGTGGTCGACAATGCTGCGCTGGCGATGGGCAGTTTTGGCGGATATCCTCCGTTTCTCGCGGCCTGGGCACCGTTTCTGCTTTTCCTGTTTGTCGGGGAAACCGTGCTGATCCGGACGGAGGAATGAGTACGCAACCCGATTGGTCGCTGCGGCTCGCGCGCCGCGAGGATGCCAAGCATATGCCTGCTATCGAGAAAGCGGCGGGCGCGCTGTTCAGCAAGGTTGAAGGTCTGGCCGGGCTCGCCGGCACTCACGCTTTGCCACGCGAACGGCTGGAGCGCTATATTCGCAAGGGACACTGCCTCGTGACCCATGTGAATGACACGATGGCAGGTTTTCTCGTCAACGAGCCGTTTCAGCGTGAACTCCATATCTGGGAAATGGATGTGCACCCGAACTTTCAGCAACGCGGCATTGGGGCTGGGATGCTGCGAGCGTGCATGGTGGATGCACGAAATTCAGGCTTCACAGCCCTGACACTCACGACCTTTCGCGATGTGCCATGGAATGCTCCGTTCTATGCTCGGATCGGCTTTGAAGAGGTAACTGCACTGGATGCGCATCCCCGCCTCGCAGGGGAACTCGCGGTGGAAGCCGACCATGGCCTGCCGCCCGAACGCCGATGCGCGATGATCTGCTTCTTGGACTGAATGAAGCATCGGCATTTTGCGGGATGCTGAACAGTCGCTATGCTGGCTCTCCAATTCAGGAGGTCCCTATCCATGAACCGTTTCGCGCTGACCGCCGCTCTTGCGCTCGCTTTGACAGTACCGGGCTGCAACAACGAGCCCGAAGAAGAGGAAGCCGGGTCGAGTGATGACAGCGTGGCTCCCGCCGCGCCCGAAACGGCAAATGGTGATGAAGTGATCAGCGAAGGTCCGACCGATGACGCAACGCCCTATGCAGGCACAACGGGCGGCTCTGGCGGTGGCCAAGCGGCGGGCGGTGAAGGTGCAGCAGCGGATTCCGGCGCAGCATTAGCCACGGCCTCTGGCTCAGGGCGAAGCGCGGGGTCAACCGCTGGCACATCCGGCACCACAGGATCGGGGATATCAAACGGTGCGTCGCGCTCTATGGCACAAGGCGGAGCAACGTCGGCAAACGCAAGACCACCCAAGGGTTCCAAATTGCAGAAAGCTGATCCGCGCTAAGCGGAAAGACCGACTAGTCGCGCATCATTGTACTGCGGGCAATCCGTCCCACCAGCGGCAGCATCCCGCCATGATTGGCGCCCTGATATGTCGAGGCGGTTCCCAGCTCGCGTGCGAGCCTGCGATGCGCTTCGGGCAAGTCATGATAGGGCATGGATGGCATAAGGTGATGCAACGCGTGGTAGCGCAGGCCCACCGGCGCCCAAATCTCCGCAGCGATTCCGGGTGGCGGGACATTGACGCTATCGAGGTACTGCGCCGTTACGGTCATCGGTTCGCCCTCATTCTCCCACAAGTGTGCAACCAGCGTGCGAAGCTGATTGAGCGTTGCAGTGAGTGAAAGGATCGCGAGCGCGGTCAGCAGTGGAGTCCAGCCGATCAGCTGCGTGCTACCCAGCAACGTCCATGACCAGACGAACACGCCGAATTCCTGCCAGGCAACCCGCTTCTTGAAATCGCCTTCTGGCGGTTTGCGGCGGAAGTCAGGATTGATCGATAGAGACGAAAAGCGCTCCCATGTCAGGCGGCGTACCGCCGGGATCACCGCTCCGAGCGGAACCAGAATGGCGGCGCGAACAATCAACGCCACAGGTGCGAGAAGTGCCACCAGCACGAACGCGGGAAGGCTCCATGGTTTCATCAGCGCCAATGGCAGGTATTCCGGATCTTCGATTGTCCCATATTGCGTGCGCTTGTGGTGGATCACATGCACGCCTTCATACATGTAGCTCGGCGTCAGCATCGGAATGCCGACCAGCAAATTCCACCCCAGCCTGAAACCCGGCAACGCATTCTTGTGAATATGCGTAAGCTCATGGATGAACATCAACGAGCGGTATAGCGCCAGCGCGGCTATCAAACCGGCAACAAGGGCCAACGCAACGTTGTCGGCAAGTATCGCTGTCGCGATCCCGGCATAGCCAATACCGGTCGAAACCAACATGT
>JBCBHD010000138.1:0-8290 GCA_038526115.1 Pseudomonadota bacterium
AACTCGAACTGCAGCTGGCCGAACAGAACGTCCACATCCAGTTCGACAGCGACGCCCGCGAGTGGCTGGCGGACAAAGGGTATGACAAGCTCTTTGGCGCGCGCCCCATGGGTCGATTGATCCAGGATCGGATCAAACAGCCGCTCGCCGAAGAACTGCTGTTCGGCAAGCTCGCCGATGGCGGTGAAGTGCATGTCAGCATCAAGGATGGCAAGCCAAGCTTCGAACTCACACCTGCCCCGCCGAAAACGAAGCCAAAACGCAAGCCGCCAGCTCGCAAGAATCCGGCAGCGAAGAAGGCCCCACCCAAAAAGGATGGTGACGCAAAGCCGGAAGCTTCGGGTAACGGGAAAGAGAGCTGACGCGCATCTGCGCACTGGCTTTTTTCATGGCGATATGATTGATCGGCCTCGACACAATTCGAGGCCGATCATGTTTGCACGCACCACTTTACTTGCAGCCACCGCGTTGGTGATTTCCAGCCCGCTTGCCGCTGACGATCACTCCGATGGCAATGGCAAAAGCGATACACCCAGCCCCTATTTCACGGGTGATGATCTGTTTGGATTGAGCGTCGCTTCGGACCCGCAGATCAGCCCTGATGGCGACCAGATCGCGTACGTCAGGCGCACGAACGACATCATGACCGATAGTGCGGTTACGTCCATCTGGCTCATTGATGCGAATAACGGCTCAGAAACACCTCTAGTCACGGGCCAAGGGGCGCATTTCTCACCGCGCTGGTCCCCTGATGGTTCAAGACTTGCCTATATCTCGACGGAAAGCGGCGGCGGGCCAGAACTGCATGTGCGCTGGATGGAGAGCGGCGCGAGCGCAAACATCACCGCGCTGCCAGAAAGCCCTGGCGGGATCAGCTGGTCTCCGGACGGCTCGCAAATCGCCTACACTGCACGCGCACCGGCGCAGCCAGTCAGATTGGGCAAGGGTCCGGCCAAGCCAGAAGGAGCGGAATGGAAAGCGCCGCCGACGATCACCGACAAGGTGACATACAGAATCGATGGTGCAGGCTATCTGAAGCCGGGCTTCACACAGGTTTTCATCGTCTCGGCAACGGGTGGAGCGCCGCGCCAACTCACTTCAGGGGACCGCAATCACGCCGGATCACTGGAATGGACACCGGATGGGTCGCGCATTCTCATCAGCGGCAATCGTGATGAAAACTGGGAGCTCGCCGGCATCGACACCGAGATATACTCGATTGATCTTGCGTCAGGTGCGATTGCCGCACTGACAGATCGCGATGGCCCTGATTTCAGCCCCCAAGTCAGCCCGGATGGGCGGCGTATCGCCTATCTCGGTGTTGATGACGAGGGAAAGGCCTATCACCAGTCCGAACTCTATGTGATGGACGCTGACGGATCCAACAAGCGCCGCATTGCCGCAGACTTTGATCGAGCATTTGAAGCAATCGAATGGACTGACTCCGGTTTGTTCGCCGGATATCAGGATGAAGGCGAGTATCGTGTCGCACGCGTTGCTCTTTCAGGCACGATCGACCCGCTTTCGGCGCGAATTGTCACTCCCGGATACTCACGCCCGTATGTTGGCGGAAACTGGAGTGTTTCGGATGACGGCACACTCGCCTTCACCAGTGGCAGCGCAACACGCCCGGCGGATGTTTCGGTGTTGGACGGCAGGCAATCTCGCCGCCTGACTGCGCTGAATGACCTGAAATTGTCAGGAAAACGCCTTGGCAAAACCATAGAAATCGAGGTCACGGCGCCCGACGGCACCCCAATCCCAAGCTGGATCGTACTGCCACCTGATTATCAGCCTGGTACTCGCGTACCGACCATCCTTGAAATCCACGGCGGCCCCTTTGCTGCCTATGGCGCGCATTTTGCTACCGATTATCAGCTGTACGCAAGCAAAGGCTACGCCGTGCTGTTCACCAATCCGGGCGGTTCAACCGGTTATGGCGCAGAATTCGCCGCAAGGATTGACGGGAATTATCCAATCTCGAACCACGCTGAGCTGATGGCTGCAGTCGATGCCGCTGTTGCGCAAGGCTATGCTGATCCGAAGAACCTGTTTGTCACCGGTGGTTCAGGCGGAGGGATCCTCACCGCATGGATGGTTGGCAAGACAGACCGGTTCGCCGCCGCTGCGTCAAACAAGCCCGTGATCAACTGGACCACCATGGCACTGATGAGCGATGGCTATCCGTTCTTCGGGCGTTATTGGATGAAGGGCAAACCGTGGGAAAAACCAGAGGAATACTGGGACCGTTCGCCGCTCAAATCCGTTCCCAACATCACAACACCGACCCTGGTGCTCGTAGCGGCAGAAGACTACCGGACACCGCGTGGTGAAGCTGAGCAATTCTATGGTGCGCTGAAGCTTCAGGGCGTGGACACGGCATTGCTGGTCACACCTGGCGGCAGTCATGGCGATCTTACGATGTCTCCGAGCCAGCTGGCTGCGAAAACCGATGCCGTCACGGCGTGGTTTGACAAGTACAGAACCGATACAGAAAGCGAGTGACGGGAACACGGAGCCACGATCAGCGGTTCACATTAGCGTGACCGCGCCATTCGCCTGGATCAAGCCCGAGCCGTGGGGCGTGCATATCGCGCCTGCCGATGTGTGGGTCGATCCGGGAAGGGCGGTTGACCGGGCGCTCGTAACTCACGGTCACGCCGATCATGCACGCGGCGGCCACGGGGAGACCATAGCCACGCCAGAAACGCTGGCGATCATGGAGCTTCGCTACAACACACGCGACGGCGCCACTCCGGTCCAGTATGGTGAGACGATCAAATTGGCCGGCGGAGTTGAGGCGACCTATATTCCGGCTGGCCACGTCCTTGGATCTGCGCAAATCCTTCTCGAGCACGCCGGCGAGAGAGTCATTATTACGGGCGACTATAAGCGCCGCTCAGACCCGACTTGCGCCCCATTTGAAGTGACGCCGTGCGATATCTTCATCACCGAAGCGACTTTCGGTCTGCCGGTGTTCACGCATCCCCCCATCGCAGAGGAAATGGCGAAGCTGCTGAAAGCTTTGGCCGATCATCCAGATCAATGCGTTCTGGTGGGTGCCTATGCGCTGGGCAAGGCGCAACGTGTGATTGCCGAACTGCGCGCTGCCGGACATTCGGCCCCGATCTATCTCCACGGAGCGATGGAAAAAATGTGCCGCCTTTACGAGGAGCACGGAGTCCCGCTCGGAGAGCTCCGTCTTGTGAGCGAGCACACCAAAGAGGATATGCGCGGTGCAATCATAATCGCCCCACCGTCGGCGCTGAATGACCGGTGGTCTCGGCGCTTGCCGAATCCCATCACCGCAATGGCCAGCGGCTGGATGCGTGTGCGAGGGCGAGCGCGGCAACGCGGGGTGGAGCTACCACTGATCATCTCCGATCATGCCGATTGGAACGAGCTCACTTCAACCATCGACGAAGTGAACCCGACGGAGACCTGGATCACCCATGGCCGCGAGGAAGCGCTATTGCGGTGGTGCGAACTTGGTCAGAGAAAGGCGCGTGCGCTGGCCTTGGTCGGTCGTGAGGATGAGGATGACTAGATCGTCATCCTCTCTCATACCCTCGACCCTAAGCGATTTCCGCAAGGTCTTTCTGGATGTTTGCCAGCATCTCCGGCGTGATTGCACCTTGAGAGAATGGCTGAACTGCTTTCAGGCTCATCGTCTTGAACTGGCCGTATGCCGGGTGCTGAGCAATGCCCGGGATGTGCTTGTCGAGCACTGCTTTGGCCTTCGCGTTGGCAACAAGCGATTCAATCGGTGTGTCGATCGTGAACTTAGCCGCTTTGGCTTCGGAACCGGCTGCATCCTTTTGGGCCATAGCGGGCGACACAAAGACTGCGCTCAGCGCAAAAGCAGCAACGATCGGTTTAAGCTTCATAGTTCTGTTCCCTCACATGGGTGGACGCCTGGTGTTCGAACGAAACATGGCCGTAACGATGTCATATGTCTGCGCGCTGAAGACGACAGAGGCAATCGATGAAGCGCTTTGCGGAATTGCTGGACGCCTTGGTTTACACCACAAGCCGCAATCGCAAGCTGTCGCTCCTGGCTGACTATCTGCGCGAGACACCCGATCCTGATCGCGGTTGGGCAATGGCGGCGCTAACCGGAGAACTTGATTTCCCGGCTGTGAAAAGCTCCACCATTCGCAATCTTATGAAGGAGCGGGTTGATCCGATTCTGTGGTCGCTCAGCCGCGACTTCGTCGGCGACACTGCAGAAACCGCAAGCTTGCTTTGGCCGGATGAAGGGAGTGAGGACGATCCCCCCTCTGTTGCGAAGGTTGTGGATCTCCTCTCCGGTCTGACCCGCACATCTGCTCCCATCGAACTTCCAAAACTGCTTGATCGACTGGATGCCAATGGACGGTTTGCTCTGATCAAGCTTGCCACGGGCGGCATGCGCATCGGTGTTTCCGCCCGGCTTGCCAAAACAGCGTTTGCGCAAGCGTTTGATGTGTCGGTCGAGGATGTTGAGGAATACTGGCACGCGCTTGACTCTCCTTATCCAGAGCTATTCGCGTGGGCCGCGGAAGGTGCGGATCCGCCTGACGTATCCAACCGGCCATTGTTTCGCCCTTTTATGCTGGCGCACCCGCTCGAAGACACTGTCGTCGACCTTTCAGACTATGCGGCTGAATGGAAATGGGACGGAATTCGAGTGCAATTGGTGCGCGTCGGCGGGCAAACACGGCTCTATTCGCGCTCCGGCGATGATATCTCGGTGACATTCCCGGAATTGCTCGACGTTTTGCCGATGGACGCCGTTCTTGATGGAGAGCTGCTGGTGCGCGGTTCATCGCAAGGCGGTGAGGCTGGCGGCGCAGCGAGTTTCAACGCGCTGCAACAGAGGCTTGGCCGGAAGAAGGTGAGCAAAAAGATGCTGGCGGAGGCCCCGGCATTCGTGAGGCTTTATGATGCCTTGATTGTCGAAGGAGCGGACCTTCGCGAGCAGCCCTGGGCTCGGCGTCGTGCGGATCTGGAAGCCTTGATACAGCGACTCCCCGAAAGCCATTTCGATCTTTCGACGTTGGTTGAAGCGCGGGATTTTGAACATCTCGCCGAAATCCGGGAAGGCGCTCGTGATGATGCCATCGAAGGGTTGATGCTGAAACGTCGCGACAGCACCTACATTCCAGGACGCAAAGTCGGGTTATGGTACAAATGGAAACGCGATCCGCTGCTGGTGGATTGTGTGCTGATGTATGCACAGCGCGGCAGCGGGAAGCGGTCTAGCTTTTATTCCGACTACACCTTTGGCTGTTGGGATGGTGATCCTGATGCCGGTGCCGAGCTGCTGCCAGTAGGAAAAGCCTATTCAGGCTTCACCGATGCGGAACTCAAGAAGCTCGACAAGCTCGTGCGCCAGACAACACTCAATCGGTTCGGGCCTGTGCGAGAAGTGGAGCGGACTCTGGTTTTCGAAGTGGCGTTCGACAGCGTCCACAGTTCCAAGCGACACAAAAGCGGATTGGCTATGCGCTTTCCCCGGATACACCGTATTCGCTGGGACAAACCAGTGCATGAAGCTGATCAAATCGAAAGCCTCCGCTCACTGATCCGAGATTAAGTTGCTAAACGCAACTGAAGTGCTATGGGCAGTCTCAAAGGAGAGCACGCCATGACATTGCATGATCAATCCATTGCCGTTTACCGCAGCCGCCTTGATACTCTGTCGGGATTGCTGACAAAAGCCGAAGCGCATCCGAAAGGCGATCAGCTTCTAAACGCGAAGCTGGCTGACGATATGCACCCGCTGGCGACACAGTTGCGGTTTGTCGCCAATCTTCCGGGTGAGGCACTGCCACGACTGACAGATCGTTCGTTCACGTCACAGGAAGAAAATGCAGCAACGATTGCCGAAGCAAAAGCCGGTTTGTCCGAAACTGCTGCCTTGCTTGATACCGTAATGCCCGAAGAACTCATCGCACCGGACAAAAGCCTTGTGCTCGACCTTCCCAATGGAATGGAATTTACACTGACCGCTGAGGAATATGTCCGCGATTGGTCACTGCCCAACTTCTATTTTCACCTCACCACCGCCTATGCAATCCTTCGCATGGCAGGTCTGGACATCGGCAAGGCCGACTTCATGCCGCATATGATGCGCTACATGACAAAGGGTCCGGGCTAAATCGCCAACCTGACAAATCAATCCAGACCGGATTCAAGCACCGCAGACGCGTGGGCTTTTGCGTTCTCGGTGTAATGGGCAACGCCCATTCTCATGCCGGCGATGGCCGCATCGGTCAGCTCTTTCATGCGCTTGGCCGGGCGGCCCGCCCACAACATGCGATCTTCCATCACCTTGCCTTCTGTCAGCATGGCTCCTGCGGCAAGCATCGCATCCGAACCGATGACCGACTTGTTCATCGCGATCGCCCCAAGACCCACGAAGCCGCGATCCTTGATCATACACCCATGCACCATCGCCATATGGCCAATCAGGACATCGTCACCAATGATCAGAGGCGAGCCTTCTTCGTCACCCGGACGCGGAGGGTCGCAATGAAGCACGCTGCCGTCTTGAATATTGGTGCGCTCTCCGATGCGAACTTTGAAAACATCCGCACGGACCACACAATTGTACCAAACTGAGCTTTCCGCTCCGATTTCGACATCACCGATAATCGTGCATCCAGGGGCTACGAAGGCGGTTTCGTGAATACGGGGCGTTTTGCCGTGGATCGGAATGATATTCACGCCAGGGCGGTCCATCAGGTTTTCTCCCATTGCTCTTTGGTGAGCGCATATTGAATGGTTGGATCATCCGGGCCGGGAAAGCCAGAATCGGAAAAGTCGAGATCGGGTCGCCGGACCATGCCGAGCTTTTCCATCAGCCTCCAGCTGCCAGTATTGGCCTTGCTTGTCAGCGCGACGAGATGCGGGGCGCCATGCGTTCCGAAACCCCATTCAATGATCGCACGCACCGCTTCTTCAGCGTAGCCCATCCTCCAACGATCTTCGCGAATGAGCCACCCAATTTCGTGATCGCCAGTATTAGGTGCCAGCGGATTGTCGACCCGCTTCAACCCACAATGGCCGACCAGTTCTCCGGTATCACGCTCAAACACCATCATGAAACCGAACCCGTCGGTGTCAAAACAGGCCTGTGCCTTGGCGTGCTTATCAGCGATTTGTTCGCGGGACTTCACACCGCCCAGCCGCGCCATGACTGGTGGCGTATTGAGATGTTGCATCTGCAGATCGATATCACCTTCACCGATCCGGCGCAGTTCCAGCCGATCCGTGGTGAGGACCACATCACCCATACAAGGCTTGCCACTCGTCACGCTCAATCCGGTGGACGATGATGGTTTCGCCTTTTGCCCAAGAAACCGAGTCTGCAAAGTCCATATCCGCCCGGCGTTGCATTCCGAGCTTCTTCATGAGGCCCCAACTGCCCACATTTTCATCGACCGTAAGGGCAATCACATGCGGTGCGTTGAACTGTTCGAATGCCAGAGCAAGCGATGCAATCGCTGCTTCTTTCGCATAACCGTGACCCCAGGCGTCCTCGCGCAGGCGCCATCCAGCCTCGACATCCCCAATCGGGCCGTTCGGCTCATTGCACAACTTCAGCCCGCAGAAGCCGAGGATTTCGCCGGATAGATGCCCGCCATCAGAGTGCCGCTGGACAACCCAGAAAGTGTGACCCGCTTCGCGATTGTATTGGTTCAGTCGCTCTTGAGCGCGCTGGCGCGCTTCTGCATCGGCCACACCGCCGAGATGGCGCATGACATTGGGTGTATTGAGATGGCGCCAGAACGGCTCCCAATCCTCTTCACGCCAATCCCGAAGGATCAACCGGTCGGTTTCATGTCGAAAGGGTTCAACTGGATCAGCCATTCAAGAGCTTCGCAGCAACGGGGGAATGATAGGTCAGTATCCCGCTGCACCCCGCTCGCTTGAACGCCAACAAGGTCTCCAGAACCAATGCGTCACGGTCCCCGGCTCCCACCGCGGAAGCCGCTTCGATCATCGCGTATTCTCCGCTGACCTGATAGGCGAAAACGGGGACATCGACATGGCTGGCAACCGTCGCGGCGACATCAAGGTAGGCGAGGCCAGGTTTGACCATCACGCTGTCCGCCCCTTCGGCGATATCCATCTCGACCTCGCGCAGAGCTTCACGGATATTGCCCGGGTCCATTTGGTAGGTCTTCTTGTCGCCTTTCAGCAGGCCGCCCGACCCCACAGCATCGCGAAACGGTCCATAGAACGCGCTCGCATATTTGGCAGCGTAGCTCATAATCTGGATATTGTGATGACCGCCCATTTC
>JBCBHD010000139.1:0-8276 GCA_038526115.1 Pseudomonadota bacterium
GGAGATGAAAATGCCCAAGCTTAAGACCAAGAGCGGTGTGAAGAAGCGCTTCAAGATCACCGCAACTGGCAAGGTTAAGCATGGTGTTGCAGGTAAGCGGCACCGTCTGATCAGCCACAATGCGAAGTATATCCGCCAGAACCGCGGCACTTCGGTAGCAGCCGATGCCGACGCAAAGACAGTCAAGAAATGGGCTCCGTACGGGCTCGATTGATTTGAGCGGCTCTGCCAGCTCATCATTCTGAAAGGATAGACTATGCCTCGCATCAAACGCGGTGTTACCACCCGCGCCAAGCACAAACGGATTCTCGACCAAGCCAAAGGCTATCGCGGTCGTCGCAAGAACACCATTCGCGTTGCTCGTCAGGCGGTCGAAAAGGCCGGCCAGTACGCCTATCGCGACCGCAAGGTGAAGAAGCGCAGCTTCCGTGCACTTTGGATCCAGCGCATCAACGCGGCTGTCCGCGCTGAAGGCCTCACCTACTCGCAATTCATGCACGGCGTGAAACTCGCCGGGATTGAACTCGACCGTAAAGTCATGGCCGACCTTGCCATGAACGAAGAAGCGGCGTTCAAGGCTGTTATTGCGCAAGCGAAAGAAGCGCTTCCCGCATAACAACGGAAGCTGCTGTCAAGTACCAAAAATAGGGGTGCCAAACGTCGGGTTTGGCACTCCCTTGCTTGTAAAAGTGCGCCATTTCTCTTGTAAAAGTGCGTCATTTCGCGCAAATGCTTGGAGATGGGGCAGGGTTCAGAGATTGGCTCGGGTGCGGAACCCGAAGCTACGGTTCACAGCCGTTTTCATCCACCGCCGAGCCAGTTCGACGGGTGCTTTACAACGTTCTATCATCTGACGCTGGAGACCGAGGCGGATCACACCGTCACCGATTATCTGCAGCCCGAATGGGGCGGCATCCGGTTCTTTGGCGGAAGCGTTCCGGATGCGAAAATCGGCGATACGCGTGTCCATGATGTTCGCTTCACTGCGACAGGGCCGAGCTCGTTGCCGTGCAAGTTTGAGCTTGGTGAGTCGCGTATGTGGGGCGTTGGGATCCTGCCGCTTGGCTGGGCGCGGTTCATCGACTCGGACGCGCGCGATCTGGCCAATACGGTGTGCGACGGGGCTAAGCATCCTGCCTTTGCGAAATTCGACTGCCTTTCAGATGTCCTGTGCGATCCTCAGGGCGATGTGGATGCGCAATATGAAGCGTTTGTGGAAGACATGACCCGCTTGATGCGTCCGAATCGGGACGAGCCCAAGATCATGCGGGTTCACGAAGCAATGGTGGATGTATCATACACAGCCGTCGGTGATCTCGCCGATGCGTGCGGCATGAGTATTCGGACTCTGGAAAGGGTGTGCCGCCGATACTTTGGTTTCACGCCCAAACTGCTGATGCGACGGCAGAGGTTTATGCGCAGCCTGACCAGTTTCATGCTTCATCGTGGAACACGCTGGACGGAAGCCATGGACGGACACTATCATGATCAGGCACAGTTTACGCGTGAGTTCCATGAATTCATGACGATGAATCCCAGCGAGTATGCCGCGCTTGACCACCCAATCTTGTCTTCGTTCATGGAAGCACGTGCCCGGATCTGGGGCAGTGCCGCGCAAACGCTGGATAAACCGTCACGCTGATGGGCCATCCGGAAAGGTGGCTCGATGAACCGGGCTGTCGCAGGGCCAGCGATCAGAATTCGCTTTGCGCTCCCTGCAGAACGGTTGCGCCCGTTCGTCACCACCTATTATCGGACTGAAGTTCAATGTTCGCCACAAGAGGCCTGGCTGGAGGATTACCTCCATCCGGAATGGCCCAACCTTCGGTTCATGTCGGAAGGCTTTTCCGAAGCGGCCGTTGGCCCCGGTCCACTTGAGCAGACTCCGACCTTTTCGGTATCCGGGCCAACGAGCCTGGCCAGCCGTTTTCGCATCGGATCGGGGTCGAGCTGGGGGATTGGTCTGCTTCCCTTGGGTTGGGCTGCATTTGTTGATGGTCATGCAGGCGACTACTCTGATCGCGCCGTCGATGGCATGACAGATCCTGCCTTTGCGGCTTTCCACTCCCTCGCTGATGCACTGGCTGATTGCGAAGGTGGTTTCCCCGAAGAATTGGCAGTGATCGAAGCGCATATGGAGCAGTTGCTTGGCGATCCGCCGCGAGGCGCAGACAAGATTTCCGCAATCAACACTGCACTGGTCGATCCGGAAATTGCGACTGTTGCCGATCTGGCAGAGCGAACCGGTATGAATGTGCGTTCGCTCGAAAGGCTGTCTCGAAGGGCTTTCGGGTTTACACCGAAACTGTTGCTTCGCCGTCAGCGATTTCTCCGCAGTCTCGCACAATTCATGCTCGATCCTTCACTGAATTGGCTCAGCACGCTGGATCACCACTATCATGATCAGGCGCACTTCGTTCGCGACTTCAAGCGCTTTATGGGGATGGCGCCCAGCGAATACGCCAAGCTTGAAAAGCCGCTTCTGGTGGCTGCAGCCCAAGCTCGAATGGAGATCGCTGGAGAGGCTGTGCAAGGTTTGCACGATCCCGAAAGCTAAGGATCGGAACAAAGGTGCTTTGCAACTGGTTGCAATAGGCGCTAGCGGACCGGCACATTCTTACAGGCAAGCTCTTGCATCGACTATGACAGATTTGACTTCTCAGAAGGCGGCTACTTTGGCCGCGATTTCCGGCGCCGAAACGCTTGAAGCGCTTGATGCCGAGCGGGTAGCTTCGCTCGGCAAAAAGGGGTGGGTCAGCCTGGCCCTCAAAACTCTTGGCGGTATGTCGCCTGAAGAGCGCCAGTCAGCAGGGCCTGCCATTCAAGCGATCCGCACGGAAATCGCTGATGCGATTGAGACCAAGAAACGCGCTTTGGAAACGGCTGCCCTTGAAGCGCAATTGGCGAGCGAGACAATCGATCTGACATTGCCGGCACCTGATCTGCCCAAGGGGTCGATTCACCCGGTGAGTCAGGTCATGGATGAGCTAGCGGAGATTTTCGCGGATCTGGGGTTTGCTGTCGCGACCGGCCCTGAAATCGAAGATGATTGGCACAATTTTACGGCGCTCAACATGGATGAGAGCCATCCTGCGCGTGCGATGCACGATACGTTCTACTTCGGACACAACGAGCGGAACAGCGATGGCGGGCAGATGCTACTGAGGACGCATACCTCACCCGTTCAAATTCGAACGATGAAGGACATCGCCAAGGCCAACAACGGCGGCGCCCCGGTGCGTATCATCGCACCGGGCCGAGTTTATCGCTCTGACAGTGATGCAACCCACACTCCTATGTTCCATCAGATTGAAGGGCTGGTGGTCGATGAGGGGATCCACCTTGGCCATCTCAAATGGACACTGGAAACCTTCCTCAAAGCGTTCTTCGAACGAGAGGATATCGTGTTGCGTCTTCGCCCTTCCTACTTCCCATTCACTGAGCCTAGCGTCGAGGTCGATGTAGGTTACGCCAATGAGGGCGGACGCCGCGTCGTAGGTGGCCATGGTGACGCTGAGGGCCATAACTGGATGGAATTGCTTGGAAGTGGGATGGTCAATCGCCGCGTCCTGGAAATGGGCGGCTTCGACCCCGACAAGTGGCAGGGCTTTGCCTGGGGCGTTGGAGTCGATCGGCTTGCCATGCTGAAATACGGCATGAACGATCTGCGAGCCTTCTTTGATGGCGATCCGCGCTGGCTATCCCATTACGGTTTCTCGCCGTTTGATCAGCCGACGCTTTCCGCTGGAGTGGGAGCTCGCGCATGAAATTCTCGACAACATGGCTGAAAGACCATCTCGAAACGGATGCGTCGCTTCAGGAAATCGTTGATACGCTCAACGCCATTGGGCTCGAAGTCGAAGGCGTCGAGGACCCGGCCGACCGGCTTGAGGGCTTCCTCGTTGCAGAAGTGATTGCAGCTGAAAAGCATCCGGATGCTGACAAATTGCAAGTGCTCACCGTCAATAAGGGGGAAGGCGAGCCACTGCAGGTTGTTTGCGGAGCATCCAATGCGCGAGCTGGAATCAAAGGCGTGCTGGGACTTCCCGGTGCGATTGTTCCGGCCAATGGGCTGGAGCTACGCAAGACGGCAATCCGCGGTGTCCAGAGCACCGGCATGATGTGTTCGGTGCGCGAACTGGAACTTGGCGATGAGCATAACGCCATCATTGAGCTTCCGGATGACGCAACCGTAGGTCACAGTTTTGCTGACTATCAGGGTTCGTCGCCTATCATTGACGTCGCAATTACGCCCAACCGTCCCGATTGCATGGGAGTCCATGGCATAGCGCGCGATCTTGCGGCGGCGGGGCTCGGCACTTTGAAGCCTATTGCCACGCCTGCATTCGTGAGCGACGGTGCGTGCCCTATTGAGATCCGGACGGATGATATCGATGGGTGTCCGGCATTTTATGGGCGCACCATCACAGGAGTTAAAAACGGCCCATCTCCCGATTGGCTGCAGCAACGATTGCAGAGCGCAGGTCAGCGCCCAATTTCTCTGCTGGTCGATCTCACCAACTATGTGATGCTGGCCTATGGCCGTCCTGCCCACGCATACGATTTGTCCAAACTAACAGGCGCAGTGGTTGCCCGGCGAGCGAAGGATGGTGAGCAGGTCCTGGCGCTCAATGAGAAGACCTATACTCTCAACGATACCATGACGGTTATCGCGGACGATGCCGGTGTGCATGATATCGCTGGCATCATGGGCGGCGAGGAATCGGGCGTAACGGATGAGACAACCGATATCTTGCTAGAGATCGCTTACTTTAACCCGGCGGCGATTGGTGTAACGGGCCGCAAACTGGGCTTGGCCTCAGATGCGCGAACGCGGTTTGAACGCGGCGTCGATCCGATGTTTCTTGACGACGGTCTTGATCTTTTGACTGGTCTGATTGTTGAGCTTGCTGGCGGTACCGCAAGCGAGAAAGTGCGGGCAGGTACCCCGCCGAGCGATGCGAAGGTGGTCGCATTTGATCCGGCCATGACTGTTCGCCTTGGCGGCGTGGACGTTGCCGAAGAAGAGCAACGCACCATTCTCGAAAGCCTCGATTTCACAGTTTCGGACGATTGGCAGGTGACTTGTCCGCTGCGCCGACATGACATTGAAGGGGCCGCCGACCTGGTCGAAGAGGTCGTGCGCATTCATGGTCTCGACAAGGTCGAAAGCGTCGCATTGCCCAGAGCTGATGGCGTTGCGCGGCCGACTTCCACACCGGAGCAACTGATCGAACGCAAATTGCGCCGCGCAGCTGCAGCCAGCGGGTTGGATGAGGCTGTGACCTGGTCTTTCCTTCCCGAAGCCGAAGCCGCTCATTTCACCGCAACAGATGATCTGTGGAAGCTCGACAATCCGATTAGTGAGGACATGAAAGTCATGCGCCCCTCGCTTTTGCCTGGGCTGTTGAGTGCTGCCAAGCGCAATGCAGATCGCGGCGCTGCAACTACCCGGCTGTTTGAGTTGGGTCGCCGGTATTTCCGTGGTTCGGATGGCATGAGCGATGAGCGCCAAACACTTGGCATTGTGTTGGCTGGTGAGAAGGTTCAGCGAGGATGGGCCAGCGGCAAGGCGACGCATTTCGACGCTTTCGACGCTAAGGCTCTGGCTCTTTCTCTGCTCGAAGCAGCAGGTGCGCCAGCGGCCAAGCTGATGGTGATGGAGCCGGTCGTAGATGGGGACGGAACTCAATTTCATCCCGGCCAGTCAGGCACTTTGCGCCTCGGCCCCAAAAAGGTGCTGGCACGCTTCGGCATGCTTCACCCGGCGACGCTGAAAGCGTTCGATCTCGACGGAACTGTCGCTGCGGTTGAGCTGTTCCTCGATGCAATCCCTGCCAAGAAAGCGGCAGCCGGATTCGCCCGCGCGACCTATGCGCCGCCTGCGTTGCAAGCCGTCACTCGCGATTTCGCGTTTCTCGTCCCTGTGGAACTACCGGCAAGCGAGTTGTTGCGAGCGGTCAAGAGCGCGGACAAGGCGAACATCGTCGATGCCCGCATTTTCGATCAGTTCGCCGGCGGTAGTTTGCCTGAAGGCAAAAAGTCGCTCGCGGTCGAAGTGACGCTGCAGCCGCAGGACAAAAGCTTCAAGGACGCGGATCTCAAAGCGATCTCTGATGCAATTGTCGCCTCGGCCGCAAAGCAGAGCGCGGAGTTGAGAGGGTAGCGCGGCCTTCAGACCCGCTTAGCTTCCCCAGTCGTCAGTGATGTCGTCTTCGCTGCGGCGGCGTTTCCCGCTCATCTTGGCATCCATTTCCGCGGCTCTGAGACCTGCGCCGTAAACGCCTTTCGGGGTTTTGCCGGTTATCGAGCGGGTGAACGCTGCCTCGGCAAACTTCTTGGTGTTGACGGGATCAAAGCCTTTGAAGTCGTCCGAGGCGGATACCTCGGTCACGACACGAGAGCCAGTTCCATCAGGTGAGATATTGGCCGTAATGAAGACTTTGCCGACACCGCGATCATCGGTGAGGATAACCTTGACCTGCTCTTTGGTAGATGAAGTCACTCGGCTTCCCTTGATCTTGCCGCCAGTTGGGTGTTGCGCAAGCCTGATGCCCTTCGCCACTTCAACTGGCGACTGTTCGTAATAGGTGCCGCTTTCGCCGCAAGCATTGAGCAGCATTGCGCTTGCAACTAGGCCAATCTGAAAAACACCGCGCATCAAACATCCCCCAAATCGAATTGATGTGGCGGTATCGCCTAAGATGCTGAAAAATTCATGAAATTGCGTCGGATTGCTATGCTGCCACTCAATATCCGATTTCCGAGGTTGTGCGCTTGCCGATGGCACCGCTAGAGGCGATGGCCATGTCTAATCGTCGCACCTTTGCCATCATTTCCCACCCTGACGCGGGTAAGACCACGCTGACGGAAAAGCTCTTGTTGCAGGGCGGCGCGATCCACCTGGCGGGTGAGGTCAAGGCACGCGGGCAGCAACGGCGTGCACGCTCCGACTGGATGAAGATAGAGCAGCAGCGCGGTATCTCAGTCACGTCCAGCGTGATGACTTTCGAGAAGGATTATGATGGAGAAACCATCACCTTCAACTTGCTTGATACGCCTGGGCACGAGGATTTCTCGGAAGACACCTATCGCACGCTGACCGCTGTCGATTCTGCCGTCATGGTGATTGACGCGGCCAAGGGAATCGAGCCGCAGACGCGCAAACTTTTCGAAGTCTGCCGCTTGCGCAGCGTGCCTATCATCACCTTCGTCAACAAAGTTGACCGCGAAGGCCGCCCCGGTTTTGAACTGATGGACGAAGTGGCGGACATGCTCGCGCTGGACGTTTCCCCGCAGGCCTGGCCTATCGGGATGGGTGGACAGTTCGAGGGCATCCTCGATTTCGCGAGCGGGTCGGTAAGTCGCCCGGAAGGGCCATCGAAAGAGTTCCTCGGCACTCGCGACAGTGATCCAGCGATACCGGAAGAATGGGCCGAAGAGATTGAGTTGGCCCAGATCGGCTATCCCGAGTTTGATCTCGATGCTTATCGCAATGGCGATCTGACACCGGTCTATTTCGGGTCAGCGCTCAAGAACTTTGGCGTGACGGAACTGATCGATGCTATCGCCAAACACGCGCCGCCGCCTCGCCCTCAACCGGCAGGGGAAGACCAGATAACTCCCGACCATGGTGAAGTCACCGGCTTCATCTTCAAAGTCCAGGCGAATATGGACCCGAACCACCGCGATCGGATTGCTTTCATGAGGCAGGTTTCCGGCACGTTCAAACGCGGCATGAAACTAACCCCAAGCGGTCTCGGTAAGCCGATCGCTATCCATTCGCCGATCCTGTTTTTCGCGCAAGACCGTGAAATCGCCGACACCGCCGAGGCAGGTGACATTATTGGCATCCCCAACCACGGCACTTTGCGGGTCGGTGATACCTTGTCTGAGAAAGATCAGGTGCGGTTTACAGGTCTGCCCAATTTCGCGCCGGAGATCCTCCGCCGGGTTCAGCTAAAGGACCCAACCAAGACCAAACAGCTCCGCAAGGCTTTGGATGACTTATCCGAAGAAGGCGTGATCCAGGTATTCTATCCTGAAATTGGCGCTCAGCATGTCGTTGGTGTGGTCGGACAACTTCAGCTTGAAGTGCTGATTTCCCGGCTGTCGGCGGAATACAAGGTGGAGGCTGCGCTAGAACCGGCCCCCTTTGCGACCGCGCGCTGGATCAAGGGGGAACAGCAAGCACTCAATGAGTTTGAGAGCTTCAATCGGGCCAACCTCGCACGAGATCGCGATGGTGATCTGGTCTTCATGGCCAAGAGCCCTTG
>JBCBHD010000140.1:0-8274 GCA_038526115.1 Pseudomonadota bacterium
CCTGCGTTCTATGCTGTCGACCCGCGAAGGCAATGCGTTGAGTGTAACTGTGCTCGGATCCGATATGGGCAAGCTCTACGTGATACTGGCACAATCGATCGAGCGGTTCCGCAACTGACGCGGGGCTTGTATCAGTCCCTTGGACCAATCTGGGATGGAGGCTCGGGAAGGATGTCGATGTCATCCGGACCTATCCAGCCATACTCGTAGTTGAGTACGAAAAGCGTTGTTAGAACTGCAGAAATTACGGTCGCTCTGATTATGAGTTTACCCGGTCGGAAATTGATCGGAGCGCTTTCTGCCTGCCCTGGCACTTTCTTGATCCCGGCTTCATCGGCAGTGCGCACACCAAAGGGCAGCATCACAAATGCGCTCATGACCCATATCAGGAAGTAGATCGCTAGGATCGAAGTGAGCTGCATCAGATCGTAGCTCCGGGCATTATGACCCGAACTTGAGGGCTTTTGCCCGCCCACCTACGAGCCGCACGTCGGGCCGCGAGCCGAGCCGCCTCGTGCACAGCTGCCGGGTCTTGAGCATCCCTGCCCCTCAGCTTGCCAATTGCCTTTAGGACATCGCTCTGCGTTTCCTCCAGAAACTCAGGCATGTCTTCATCGAGAGGCAAGCCAATTGCCTCGATATAAGGCTTCTCCCCGCGTGCGAGAACAACCATCATCACACCTTCGTGCGCGATCCGGCGGCGCATGGTGACAGCCTCTCCATCAGCAGGTGAGATAATGTCGCCATCAAGGATCAGTCTTCCGCTGCGCACTTGCGCAATCCGCCCGGGTGCGCCGGGAGCAAGTCGCACGATATCCCCATTGCCCTGCACTACGGAATGCGGGATCTGGCACGCCTTTCCGAGCCTCCCCTGTTCTTGCATGTGGCGCATCTCTCCATGCACGGGAACAAGAATTTCAGGGCAGAGCCAGCTGTAAAGCGCCTCCAGCTCAGGTCGACCAGGATGACCAGAGACATGGATGAAGCTCTGCCTGTCGGTGATCATTTCGATCCCTCGCGCGGATAGCGCATTCTGGACCTTGCCGATGGATATCTCGTTGCCGGGTATCTGGCGCGACGAGAAGAGGACGACATCGCCGCGGGTCAGTTCCAGCGGATGATTCTCCTCCGCTATTCGCGAAAGGGCTGCACGAGGCTCACCTTGCCCGCCGGTAGCGAGTATCAGCACCTCACCACGCGGCAACGACATCGCTGTGTCAAAATCCACTGGTGTCGGGAAATCATCGAGATAGCCGTTGTCCTGCGCGACCTCGATAATTCGATCTAGTGACCGACCGGCGACGCACAGTTGGCGACCTGTTTCGCGGGCCACTTCACCCAGCGTCTGGAGCCGAGCCACATTGCTGGCAAAAGTCGTGACCAAAACCCGCCTTCCAGCGTGCTTGGCCACCTCTTCCATCAACCCGCGGTGAACTGCTCCCTCAGACCCTGACGGATTGGGATTGAACACGTTGGTCGAATCGCAGACAAGCGCGAGTACGCCTCCATCGCCAATTTCGCGCAGCTCCTCCTCGGTTGTCGGCTCACCAATGATCGGCTCTTCATCAAGCTTCCAGTCACCCGTGTGGAACACCTTTCCATAGGGCGTGTCGATCAGCAGCGCATTACCCTCAGCGATTGAGTGCGCAAGCGGAAGGTACGTCACCGCAAATGGCCCAATATCAATCTGGCCGTGATCTTCTTCGATGATGTTGAGCTCGACCTGACCAAGCAGTCCAGCTTCCTCAAGCTTGCGGGCAACCAGATCAGCGGTGAAAGGCGTCGCATAGAGAGGCACACCAAGCTCACCAGCGAAATAGGGTACCGCACCGATATGATCTTCATGCGCGTGCGTTAGCACGATGCCGAGCAGATCCTTGGTGCGTTCTTCGACGAATTCGAGATCAGCAAAGACCAGATCCACACCGGGATACTCGTTCCCGGAAAAGGTCATGCCGAGATCGACCATCAGCCATTTGCCGTCGCAGCCATAGAGATTGACGTTCATGCCAATCTCTCCCGAACCGCCCAGAGCGAGGAACAGCAGTTCGTTTTCCGGAGTGTAGTTCTTTTTCACGAATTCTCGGTCTTGATTAAAGTCTGGAAAGGTACAGTCATTCAGCCGCCTGAGCTGCAAGAATTCCAAGACCTTCGATGGTTAGATCCGCGTCGACATGATCGAATATGTCTGTCGCGTCGTCGAACAATATGGCGAGCCCGCCAGTAGCTACAACCTTTGCCGGCCGACCGATCTCCGTTTTCATGCGGTCGACGACCCCTTCCATCATGGCGACATAGCCCCAGAATACGCCAATCAGCATCTGATCTTCGGTGTTGCGTCCGATTACACTTTTGCTTTCGGGTTCCCTTATCGCGATGCGCGGCAACTTCGCCGTCTTGCCGACGAGAGCATCGAGAGACAGGTTGATGCCTGGGGCGATTGACCCACCTTTGTACGCTCCATTGAAATCGATAGCTTCAAACTTGGTCGCGGTACCAAAATCGATAACGATCAGATCACCGCCATATTTATGATGCGCGGCCAGTATGTTGAGCGCACGGTCTGCGCCCAGCGAACTGGGCTGGTCGACATCAATCTCAAATTGCCATGCGGCAGCCCCCTGCCCGGCAAACAGAGGCGTCTTGCCAAAATACTTCTGCGCAAGAACAGTAAGATTGTGATCTGCACGCGGAACAACAGAAGCAAAAATGATCTGCGTGATATCTTCGCGTTCGACCTTTTCGATCTTGAGCAGCTGGAGCAGCCAAACCGCGTATTCGTCGCCCGTTCGTCTGGGATCAGTGGCAATTCGCCAGCGCGCGCGGATGGTGAAAGAGCCATCGTTGTCCGGCTCAAACAGGGCGAACACGACGTTGGTATTTCCGACATCAGCAGCCAAAAGCATGGTAATCTCCTAGCCTAGAACCACATCGCCCGCCTGGATGGAGCGGACCGAACCATCGGGCAATTGAAGAAGCAATGCGCCAGTCGGGGCAAGACCTTCAAATGCACCTTCAATCTTCTTTCCAGCTTCGTCGTGCACGGACAGCATTGTGCCTTTGGGGTGCGCGAAGCCGAGCCAGCGTGCGCGTGTGGCCGCCTCACCAAGCGTTCGCCATTTCTCGATTTCCTGCCCGACGTGATGGATCAGACGCGCAGCAAAGCTGTCGCGCGATGGCGTAGTGTCAGACACGTCAGCAAGCGCAATTGTAGCGCGGTCGGGCATATCCGGTGCTGATGCAAGATTGACACCGATACCGACCACCACCTGAAACTCGAAAAGCTCCATCAGAATGCCGGAGATTTTCGCGCCATTCAGGAGCACATCATTGGGCCATTTGATCATCAGTTCACTTGCGTCGGTGATGAACTCGGAAAGTGTTGCTCGGACAGCCAGGCTGATTGGCAGATTTAGCCACGTTCCAGGATACTCACCGCTTTGAAGGGTTACGATGGTCGATCCCATGAAATTGCCCGCACCATCATGCCACTCGCGACCTTGCCGACCGCGCCCGGCGGTTTGGCGATCTGCGATCAGCCAATACCCTTCGTCCAGCTTCTGATGCGCGCGAAGGGCGTCCATCAAATCGGCGCTGGTCGATCCGGTTTCCGCAATATACCTCGGCAGAATTCCCATGTCGGCCAGACTACACGGCCATGAACAAAGCGCCAGCGGCCTTATCAGCGAGATCTGTCAGCGATGGTGTCAGGAAGTAACCCAGTGGCGAGATGATCGCGACCGTAAGTATCAGCAGCACCCAATGCGCGGTGCCGCTCTTGCCGGTTACCACGCCCGCAGGCTCATCAAAGAACATCACTTTGACAAACTTGATGTAATAGAACGCACCGATAACGCTCGCGGCGATAGCAATCGCAGCAAACGCGATCAGTCCGGCCTCAACCGCGGCATTAAAGATCACGAATTTGCTGTAGAAGCCGAGCAGTGGTGGAATGCCTGCAAGGCTGAACATCAATGCGAGCAGGCACCACGCGATAACGGGCCGTGTTACTGCCAGGCCTTTGATGTCGGCGAATGTTTCGTACAGATCACCACTTTCGCTGCGAAGCATCAACAGCGCCACGAAGCTGCCCAGGCTCATCGCCACATAGATGAACAGGTAAACCAGCATCGCGCTTGCACCGGCCTCATTAGCAACGGCCAAGCCGAGAAGGATGAAGCCAACATTGTTGATGGAGGAGTATGCGAGCAGACGCTTCAGGTTTTCCTGACCGATTGCGCCTAGTGCGCCAAACACGATCGATGCCAGGGCAGTGAACATCACGATCTGCTGCCACGCCAGCGCTTGCGCCCCGAACACATCGAACACGACACGCGCCGTTAGCGCGACTGCGGCAACCTTTGGCGCTGTCGCGAAGAACGCCGTGACAGGAGTGGGCGCGCCTTCATAAACATCGGGCGTCCACATATGGAATGGCACTGCCGCATTCTTGAACGCCAAACCTGCCATTACGAAAATCAGACCGAACAACGCCCCAGTGGCCAGCTCGCCGCTAAGGCCCTCTCGCACGACACCAAAGTCCGTCCCACCGGTGAAACCATAGAGCAAGCTCATGCCGTACAGCAGTATGCCCGATGCCAAAGCGCCAAGAACAAAGTACTTGAGACCAGCTTCTGCTGAACGCGTATCCGCTCGCAGAATGGACGCCAGCACGTACGCAGCGAGACTGTTGAGCTCGAGGCCAAGATACAAAGTCATGAAATCGGCGGCGGAAACCATGATGCTCATGCCGAGCACGGCAAACAGCACCAGCACCGGATATTCAGCCCGCAGTCCGCGTTCTTTGCCAGCGGCTTCACTGTTGAAAAACGCAGGTGCAACAAGCAGGCAGGCGATGGCCGCAAGGTAGATGAGTGCCTTCGCAAACAACGCAAAGGTATCGACCTTCATCAGTCCGCCGAAAGCCAGCGTATCGGGGCCATCCACACCCATGTGCAACGCAGGAATCAGACCGAAGCCTGCAACGAACAGCACCGCAGCAGCGGCATAGGTGATGCCGGTTGCTGCTTTGTCACCTGCCCATGCCGCAACGAGCAACAGGATCAGTCCGGCTGCGCAAATCTGCAGCTCGGCAGTGATCAGTGTGAAAGAGGATACGAAATCCATCAGTGATCCCCCTCCTGCGAATATTCTCTGTGTTCGGGCAAACCACCCCCATGATCGGCAACGGCGTTAGCCGCCTCCTCGCGCGGCGTTCCAATTGTCAGTTGGCTATCGCTTGGCGGTGCTGCTGAAGCGATCCGTGCATCAAGCGCAGCAATGTCGGCCCGCATCGGTGCAAGGAAGCTTTCCGGATAGACGCCCATCCAAAGCACCACCGCAGCGATTGGGGCCATCATTGCCCATTCCCGCGGGGTGATATCAGCCATCGCGGCGGCGTCTTCATTCTTCTGGTCACCAAATGCCACACGGCGGTACAAGTACAGCATATAAGCCGCGCCAAGGATGATGCCGGTGGTCGAGACCAGCGCCACAAGTGTGGACGTCTGATAGATACCCGCCAATGAGAGGAACTCGCCGACAAAGCCGCTCGTGCCAGGCAGGCCAATGCTCGCCATGGTGAAGAGCAAGAAGAACAGCGCGTAGTACGGCATGTTGATCGAAAGGCCGCCGTATCTTTCGATTTCTCGCGTATGCAGCCGATCGTAAATCACGCCCACGCACAGGAACAACGCTCCACTCACAAGGCCGTGCGAGAGCATGACAATCATAGCCCCTTCAAGACCCTGCACGTTGAACGCAAACAAGCCGACAGTCACAATCGCCATGTGCGCGACGGATGAATAGGCAATCAGCTTCTTCATATCGTGCTGCACGAGCGCGACGAGCGAGGTGTAAACGACCGCTACCATCGACAGGATAAAGACGAACCACGCAAACTGTGCGCTGGCTTCCGGGAACATAGGCAGGCTGAAACGGATGAAGCCGTATCCACCCAATTTGAGAAGTACGCCCGCGAGGATCACAGAACCAGCGGTTGGCGCCTGAACGTGAGCATCCGGCAACCAGGTGTGGAAAGGCCACATTGGCACCTTCACCGCAAAGCTCGCAAAGAATGCTAGCCATAGCCATGTCTGCGCCCCTGCCGGGAAATCATACTGCATCAATGTCGGAATGTCGGACGAGCCTGCTTCGGCCACCATCCAGAACATCGCGATCAGCATCAGCACTGATCCAAGCAACGTGTAGAGGAAGAACTTGTAGCTCGCGTAGATGCGGTTATCGCCGCCCCACACGCCGATGATCAGGTACATCGGGATCAGGCTGGCTTCGAAAAAGATGTAGAACAGGAAGATATCCTGAGCTGAGAAGATGCCGATCATCAGCACCTCCATCAGCAGGAATGCGCTCATATATTCGCCGACGCGCTTTGTGATCGAAGTCCAGCTGGCGAGGATACAAACCGGCATGAGAAAAACGCTCAGCATGATCAGCATCAGGGCGATGCCATCGATACCTAAAGCGTAGCTGAAGCCCGCGAACAGCTCGGCGCGCTCCGTGAACTGCCACTGCGCGCCGCCAATCTCGTAATTTGCCCAAAGCACACAGCCGAGCGCGAACGTGATTAGTGTCGTGAGCAAGGCAATCGCCCGCGCAGCTGTGCCAGCGAACAGGCAGGCCAGCGCGCCGATGAACGGCACGAGCAACATGATTGTTAGGATGGGGAAGCCTTCCATGTCCGCGCGTCCCCTAGAGCAACACGTAGGTGATAGCGGCGATCAGGCCGAGAAGCATGATCAACGCATAGGTGTAGAGATAGCCAGACTGTATCGTCTTGGCTGCGACTGACCCGCGCTCGACCACCCAAGCGACGCCGTTGGGGCCAAACCGATCAATGGTTCCGATATCTCCAAGCTTCCAGAATTGGCGACCAAACCAGAATGCCGGCTTCACGAAGATGCGATCATAAAGTTCGTCGAAGTACCACTTGTTGAACACAAACCTGTACAACCAAGGGAACATTGCAACGAATTTCGCAGGAATATCGGGCTTCGCGATATAGGCGTAATAAGCGCCAACAAAGCCGATGATCATCACGACAAACGCCGAGTATTTCACCCAGTACGGCACAGCATGCATGGCGTGGATCAGGTTCTCATTGTAGAAAATGGATCCGGCCCAGAAGGCAGCATCATCAAGGAAGCTTGGCGCAAAGACCTGCCCAGCAGCGACTGCACCAAGCGACAGCAGCATAAGTGGAATGAGCATCGCCATCGGGCTTTCATGCGGGTGGTATCCACCGGTCGTGTCTTCGCCAGCTTCTTCCGGCGTTTTGTGGACACTGTGCTGAATGTGTTCACTCTCGATCCAGCGCGGCTTGCCCCAGAAAGTCAGGAACATCAGCCGCCAGCTGTAGAAGCTTGTCATCAGGGCAGCGGTAACCCCGAGCCAAAATGACATGACGGAAATTTCAGTGCCGCGTGCAAAGGCGACTTCGAGAATTGCGTCCTTTGACCAGAAGCCAGCGAACCCAACCCCAAGGTGATACACACCCAATCCAGTGATCGCGAGTGTCCCGATCAGCATAGCCCAGAAAGTGAACGGGATCTCTTTGCGCAGACCACCATAGTATCGCATGTCCTGCTCATGATGCATCGCATGGATCACGGAACCGGCACCAAGGAACAGCAGCGCCTTGAAAAAGGCATGCGTGAATAGGTGGAACATGGCGACACCATAAGCGCCGACGCCAGCGGCAAAGAACATGTAGCCCAACTGCGAGCAGGTCGAATAGGCGATGACCCGCTTGATATCCCACTGCGTCGTGCCGATCGTCGCCGCGAAGAAGCACGTCGCCGCGCCGATCACCGTCACGATTGCGAGCGCAGTCGGCGCCGTTTCGAACATCGGCGACAGACGACACAGCATGAACACGCCTGCGGTCACCATGGTCGCCGCGTGGATCAGCGCGGAGACCGGTGTTGGTCCTTCCATCGCGTCGGGTAGCCAGGTGTGCAGGAACAGCTGCGCCGATTTGCCCATCGCGCCGATGAACAACAGGATGCATAGGATATCCATCGTGTAGAGGCGCGTGCCGAGAAACCCGATGCTCGCTCCCGACATAGCCGGAGCCGCTTCGAGGATCTCGGTGATTGAGGTCGTCTGGAACACCAGATAGGTGCCGAAGATACCCAGCATAAAGCCTAGGTCGCCAACACGGTTGACAACGAAGGCCTTGATCGCGGCGGCTCCCGCGCTCGGTTTCTTGAACCAGAATCCGATCAGCAGGTAACTCGCGAGGCCCACACCTTC
>JBCBHD010000141.1:0-8250 GCA_038526115.1 Pseudomonadota bacterium
ATGCAGGGGTGTAGCTCAGCTGGTAGAGCATCGGTCTCCAAAACCGAGGGCCACGGGTTCGAATCCTGTCACCCCTGCCATTTTCTTTCAGACTGTTCGACTCAGCGGCGCGCGATCACCTTTCCGGTCGCTGCGTTGATTTCAAGAACGAGCGGTCGGCCAGGTTTGCTGGTGCCGGTTTCTCCGTCGTAATCCGTTGCAGGAATTCGAAGCGTTACGCCGGTCGCTGGAGAATAGCTTGATGTGGCTCCGTCCAGATCAAGGCCGTTGAAATTGGTTATCGCAAAGCAGTTGCGGTCGCCCATTTCGCTTTGTGGGTCGAACAGCAGGATCACCAATCCGGCCGACGCAGCGGCAGGTTCAACCTGATCGATAGCCATCACCAATGCTGCGCCTTCATAGAAGCTGCGCACGCCTTCGCCGCGTGCATTGATGGCCAGATCATGAAGGCTGACATTGGCGGCTTCGCAGCTAGGCAAGCCGTTTTCCGCTGAGAGCGGGGTTCGCGCTGTTGCCGATGGCGATCCCAAAGCGAGACCGGCAGTGGCAGATAGAGCCAGGCAAGACTTGAAAGTTACACTACGCATAGATGGTTCCCCCAAACTGTTACAAACCTGCGCCCGCTGGTTTCTTCGAACCTTCGCAATCCGCAACAAACCTTAGCCGGTCAGTCGGGCAATTTCGACTATCTCGAAGCCATACCCCGCCAAGGACGCGCTCCCGAGTGCGCGCCGCGACTGAATGGAGATGCTTTGATGAACGGACAGTTTCGCCGCCCTATGACACAAGCGATCCAAACAGCGCGGACACCATACAGCGATGCAATCCTACGGCGGCACAAGCATGGTCCGATCCAACCAATGGAAGAACCAGGCATTGTGAGGCGACTGCTGACTTTCCGATAGCCAAAGGCGTTCACCTTGAGCGCGTCAAAGCTGAACAAAGGCTAAAGAGCTCGGTCAGGATTGCGCCAGTCCAGCCGTGCCAGATCATCGACCAGCCGATCTATCGGCGAGCAACAGGATGACGATGATGACGCAGTACAGCTTCCGCACTTCGGGCCCTGATGCCTGGAGCAGCCCACGCCCGACCCGTGACCCATACTTACGAGCGATTGCCTATGGCCCGGTTCGCCCGATGCACGAACCGAGCTGGCTTGAACGCCTGCTCGGACGCGGCTGATCAGGATGTGAAGCTTCGGGGGTAGCAGTTTGGGGGCGTTATAGTTTGGGGGCAGGGGCGCTCTTTATTGGTCTTTTGAGCGCCCCGTTCCCATCAATACTCGTTGGGTTCCTCAGGCGTTTCCTTGCCGAAAGTCTTGCCCGCAGTCTTGTCCCCTTGGGCGAGCTTGAACACTACGCCTGAAAGCAGCAACAAAGCTATCAGGTTTGGCAAAGCCATCGCTGCGTTCGAAATGTCGCCGAGCCGCCAGACAAGTGTCAGATCCTGCGTCGAGCCGACATAGATCACCACACACCACAGCACGCGCCAGATCATGTGCAGGATCTTCTCGCCGCCACGGGTTGAACCGGGAATGCGATCGTAGATGAAGGTGATCGCCCTTTCGCCGTAATAGCTCCAGGTCAGAAGCGTGGTGAACACGAACAGGATCAGCGCTGTTGAGGCGATTAGCGTGCCAAGCGGGATCGAAGCGATTTCGAACGGGAAGGCCGCTGCAAAGGCTCCACTTGTCATGGCGAACCCTTCCAGATCCGAATTCCATGCATGAGCAACCGCTTCACCATTGCCGGTGAAATCGCCCTGCACGGTCAGAATGACCAATGCCGTCATTGTACAGATGATGATCGTGTCGATGAAACAGCCCAGCATAGCCATCCGGCCCTGCTGCTGGGGATCGTTCGTCTGCGCGACAGCGTGAGCAATTGGCGTGGAACCCTGTCCGCTCTCGTTCGAGAACAGACCGCGTGCCACACCTGCCCGGATCGCCAGCGCGATTGCCGCACCGACAAAGCCGCCGGTCGCCGCTTGCGGGTTGAAGGCGCCATGGAAGATCAGGCCGAACGTCGCCGGAATGTCCTGAATATTCAGGATCAGCGCGACCACCGCCATGATTATGTATGCGGCTGCCATAAAGGGGATGACCTTCTCGGCCACGCTACCGATCGATTTAATACCGCCGATGATCACGACGAAAACGGCGACGGCAACAATTAGGCCGCCCAACCATTCTTCGATGCCGAACAGTTCGTTCAAGCCATCAGCAACCGCGTTGGCTTGGATCGAGTTGCCGGTGACCATCGCCGAGAAAAGCGTGCCGATGCAGAACAGAATCGCAAGCCATGTCCATTTCGGGCCGAGGCCCATCATGATGTAGCTCATGGGGCCACCACGATAGACGCCGTCAGAGGTCTTCTCGCGGTAGCGGATCGCAAGCGAGCCCTCGGCAAAGGCGAGAGCCATGCCTATCAGTGCAGTGATCCACATCCAGAAGATCGCGCCCGGTCCCCCAAGAGCGATCGCAGTCGCCACGCCTGCGAGGTTGCCCGTACCAACTTGCCCGGAAAGCGCGGTGGAAAGCGCTGCGAAAGGAGAGATCTCACCGTCGCCTTCGCCTTTGCGACCGGCAAACAGGCCTTTGAATGCGCTGCCAAGCTGGCGGATCGGATAGAATTTCAGGCCCGCCATAATGTACAGGCCAGCGCCCAAAAGAATGATCACCATCGGTGGAATAGGCTGTCCGCCTACGGATAGCCATGAAACGAGTTCGCCGTTCCACGTGCCGCCCCAGATGAAGTCCGAAATGTTGGTTACGCGATCGATCAGGCTGACCGCGCCCGCTTCATTGGCTGCCATGTGTGTGAAATCCCCTGAATGCTGCGAAAAGTATGCTGCCCGATTGGTTCGTGGCTCAAGTCATGGCGTGCACGCTATAGGCGCAAAGACGCCATGGCTAGCCCCTTGAGACGAACGCTCACGACGCTTGATTTTGTGCAACACCGGGCGTAGTGGGCAATGCGTCTTCCGACATCGGTAATGCATCAGCCCCTCCCGGACCTTGTTCGGGGCGGCCCGGAGCCCTACCTGAAACACGAAGACTTTACGCATTGAAGGAAGTGGCTGCACTCATGGCCGAGGAAAAAAAGCGCAAGACATCGGTTCCCGAATTCGTGAACCAGGTTCGCACGGAGACCAGCAAGGTCGTCTGGCCGACGCGTGAAGAGACGATCCGCACAGCGATTTTCGTCTTTATCATGATGGTGATCTTGTCGTTGTTCTTCCTTGGGATCGACAGCGCTTTCAATGCAATCGTCAATTTCCTGCTGTCGCTGATCTGATCTGCGACGCTTCACCGATTTGTTTCTTCAGGGATAATCCATGGCTCGCTGGTACATCATCCACGCTTATTCGGGCTTCGAAAACAAGGTCAAGGAAGCGATCCTTGCCGAAGCGGAGCGGCTTGGCCTGTCCGAAGGTGTTGAAGAGGTCGAGGTTCCGACCGAAACCGTGACCGAAGTTAAGCGCGGCAAGAAAGTCCAGGTCGAACGCAAGTTCATGCCTGGCTATGTCCTCGCGAAGCTGCGCATGAATGACGATGTGTATCACCTCGTCAAAAACACGCCGAAGGTTACAGGCTTCCTCGGCAACAACAACAAGCCGCAACCGATCAGCGAAAAAGAAGCGGCCCGCTATTTCGGCGGAGTCGAAGAAGCGAAGGCCGCACCCAAGCAACAGGTCAGTGTCGATTACGAAATCGGCGATCAGGTCAAAGTGCTCGACGGTCCCTTCGCAAGCTTCAATGGCGTGGTCGAAGAGCTCGATTTCGACAAGGCGAAGGTCAAGGTTTCGGTGTCGATCTTCGGTCGTGCCACGCCGGTTGAGCTGGAGTTTGAGCAGGTCGAACTGGTCAAGTGATCAGTCGCCGGTGATTGCGGCTGCATTCTGTTTGGGGTGGGTGTGAAAACCCGCATTGGCATCTGCCGCAAAAAGGCACGTTACAAAACTCGCGATCAAGCCGAGCTTGCCGCACAGGCAGCTCCGTTCAAATTGCGCGCTTATCGGTGCGAGTTATGCAGGCAGTTCCACCTGACCAGCCGAACCAAAGGCATGAAGACACCGCGGCACGAGCTGGGTTGACTTGACCGCGCCTTCGAACGAGCGTCATACTTCTCCGCAATTGTAAAAGGCTGTGGGAGAGGCCGCTTTGCAACCTGCTGTTTCGATTGATGAAGACGACCTCGCTCCTTTCCTGGGCGGTCGTTCCTTGGCGGAAACCTTCGAGGAGCTCGACCGCGAAGGCTATGTGGTTTTCGAGCGCGTGCTCGATGATGCGGCAATCCAACGGCAGATCGATGCCTTGGATGTCTGGCTCAAAAAGGACGTACGCGGGCGGAACAACTTCGAAGGGGCGGATTCCAATCGGATCTACGCCATGCTCGCGAAAGACCCGGTGTTCGCCGATCTCGTTTCCCATCCCTTGCAACTGGCTTTTGGGGAGCGCGAGTTGGGTCGCTCGATGCTGCTCTATGCGTGTCTTGCCATCAACCTGTTGCCGGGAGAGACGGCACAGCCTTGGCACTTTGACGATAGCCATTGCGATCTTGCCCGGCCGCGTGCGCCGCTCAGCATGTCGACCTTCTGGTCCCTTACGGAAACAACCGATGAAAATGGCGCGACGGAGATCATTCCCGGCAGCCACCTATGGGGTGACGAACGCCCGGAAGGCGCTTCGGGACCGGAGGACTTCCTGACCGGAAAGATCGACAAACAGGATGGCGATGGAGCCATTCCTGGAGCGATCAAGGCAACCATGCCGCCGGGATCGCTGATGATTGCCAAAGGCACTTTGTGGCATCGCGGCGGGGCGAACCGCTCAGGTGATCGGCGCCTGATTGTTACGCCGCAATTCTGCAAAGGCTGGTGCCGTCCGCTCGAACAGCAACTGATCGCTGTCCCCCCAGAAAAGGCGGCGAGACTGCCAGAGCGCGTCCAGGAACTGCTCGGCTACAGCATCCACGCGCCGTTCATGGGCTATGTCGATGGAATGAACCCCAAGCGAGCCTTGCCGCAATAGCCGGTTTCTCGCATCTGCCCGGCCCAATCGTGCGCTGATCTATGCAAAGTCCGGCCAGCCATCTACCACTCCGGATTGCGACGGGCGAATTGGGGGCGAAATGAGCAACGGCACTTACACTTGGTATATTCTCGATGATGTTGGCCCGACTGAGTTCGAATTTCGTGATGCGCTGTTGGCCGTAAACAAAGAGCCAAGGTGGCGACGCTACGTGAAAGATGCTGTCGTGCCGACTGTCACCGGTACGGAGATGAAGAATGGAAAGCGGGTTCCAGTGCAACGCGTTTACCAGACCGGCCGCGTTCTGGCTCACCTCGCGGACAGCAAAATTTTGAGCAAAATTCAAAGCAACGCCTATGATCGCCCAACAGCGTTTAAGAGCTTGCACAGTTTGAACCCACAAGGGTTCAGATTGGATGCCTACAGACCGATCTCAGACGAAATAGCCGGTCGGTATTATGGGGTTGGCGTGAAAGCCAGGCCGCTGCCTTCAAGCGCGGCCGATCTGGATTATGCCGTGGGCGATAGAGTCCAGGTAATTGGCGGAGCCTTCCAAGACCAAACTGGTCCGGTAAAATCCCTCAACTTCGAAAGTGGCGAAGTCACCGTTTCGATCACCATTTTCGGGCGGACTCAGCACGTTGAAACCTACTTCGATCAGGTTAAGCCAACGTCCTAACGCGATCGCCGATCAGGCCGGCCAAAACGGTTGGCCCGACCGCGCTTGCATGAACAGAAATGTTGCCAGCGCCACCTGCGCCACGGCTGCGACGATCACGACAACTTTGGGTTTCCAGCCGATCCGGTCAGCGACCCAGCCGATAAACGGGATCGTCTGCATCATGTGCATGCTCACAAAATGCGCTGGGCGCAGATCGCCATATTCGCGGCTCCAGCCGAAAAATGGCACAACCTCGCCGCCGCCTGTCAGCGGTGCGCCGACATATCGGCCTTCGCCGGACATATAGAAACCGAAGATCACGGTGGTGATGAAGGCCCCGATGAAGCCTATGATCGTTCCCAGCCACAGCCCCTGACGTCGGCCCTCTGCCTTGCGCCAAACCTGCACGGCAATTGCGACGGCAATGGTCATCAGCAGCACAGCGCCAAGGCCCATCAGAGCGTACATCACCTGCTCGAACACGCCATCATTGTTGAAATGCGAGCGCACCCCGCGCGCTGCCTGTGTGTTGAGATACACAAACTCAAAAACGAGTGCGATCCCGGCGAGATAGGTAAAGATCAACAACACAGTGCTGGATCGATCTTCGCGTGGGATTTGCTGTGCAAGGACAGCCATGGTCAGGAAGTGCACCACGAAAGAGAGATTGAACTTTTGCGGCTTTGTCCAGATCGCTGCGCTATCCAGCAACCGTTCGTCCATCACCCATGCCGGTATGAATACGAGGAACGCCGCTGCCATGAACAAGGCATAGGTCAGCAGCGATTGGGTCACGCGATCATTGTCGACCTGCGCGGCAAAAGGCATCCAGACCCGCTCAGAGTGAGCGGCCGAATTCATGCTGATGCTCCCATCGCTGGAAGATCATCGGCGCGCGGTGCAATCCGGAAATAGCCTGCTCGCATGGCCATAAACAGCGCGAGGCCGAGCGGCCCGGCCATAAAGGTCGCCAGTAGCATCGGCGCTTGAACCAGACGGGAAATGCCCACCTTGTCAGACTGCGCCGCGATCCATCCGCCGATGAAGAGATCAAATGCGAGATAGTGGATCCATCCGGCAAGCAGCGCCCAATCATTGGACAGCAGCGTCTTCACTTCTTCAAACGATCCGAACCCGCCGCCTTCGACGGTCAGAATGTGCGACATGGCGAGGCCTGCATAGAGAAGGGAAAGACCGAACGGGATGATGTAGCGCGGGACAGCCACAAGAGCGGGCCAGCGTCGCGGCAGGAAAATCAGGATGAGCCAACCCAGCATTGCTGCCTGACCGGCCCAGCCAAAAATCTGATCGGGTGTCGGCACGTCTTTCCCCCATCTGCCAAAGACTTGCAGTAAGCCTAGGGCTGCCGGCACAGGGTGTCTAGTGCAAGTAATACACCACCTTTGGAGATGGTTTTCCTACCGCAAACTGACGCGCTATTCTCGTGGTTGATGAACAGGCCAGATACCATCTCGACAATCACCCCGATCAGTGTCCGAACGAAAGGTGACACATCGGGACCAGCTGATATGTCTGGATGCCGCGGAAAAGCTGGCTTGCGCGGGATTTCTAGAGTTTCCGAAAAGGCCGGGTTCAGTGGTCCACACAAGGTGGCAGCATGGCCATTAGGGCTTGCATCAGATTGCAAATTCGCTATGTGGCGCGCTTCCCATCACATCGAAGGGAACTCCATGCGGGAGGCCAAGTCCAGGAGACTGGGAAACGGGCTGCTCGACCGCTTAACATGAGAGTGCAAATTGCGGGTTGCTCACCCGTGCGCTCGATAGTGCGAAAGGAAAGGCCTCATGGCCAAGAAAATCGAAGGCTATATCAAGCTGCAAGTGCCGGCTGGAACAGCCAACCCGTCGCCGCCAATCGGCCCGGCGCTGGGTCAGCGCGGCGTCAACATCATGGAATTCTGCAAAGCGTTCAACGCTGCGACGCAGGATCTCGAAAAGAACGCTCCGATCCCGACCACGATCACCGTGTACGCGGACCGTTCGTTCACCTTCACCTTCAAGTCGCCACCGGCGTCGTACATGATCAAAAAAGCCGCCAAGCTGAAATCGGGTTCGAAAGAACCAGGCAAAGTTGTGGCTGGCACGATCAAGCAGAGTCAGGTCAAGGAAATCGCGGAAGCGAAGATGAAAGACCTGAACGCAAACGACATCGACATGGCCATGCGCATCATCGAAGGCTCCGTGCGTTCGATGGGCCTCGAAGTGGTGGAGGGCTGAACCCATGGCAAAACTGACGAAGAAGCAGAAGACTCTCGCCGCGCTCGATAGCGAGAAGCTGTACACCGTTGATGAAGCTCTCGCGACGCTGCGCGAGCACAAGGCGAAGTTTGACGAGACTGTCGAGCTCGCCATCAATCTGGGCGTCGATCCCCGTCACGCTGACCAGATGGTTCGCGGGATGATCTCGCTTCCGGCTGGCACCGGTAAAGAGGTGAAGGTCGCCGTGTTCGCCAAGGGCGACAACGCTGACAAAGCCACAGCCGCTGGCGCTGACAAGGTTGGCGCAGAAGACCTGATGGAAGACATGCAGAAGGGCA
>JBCBHD010000142.1:0-8228 GCA_038526115.1 Pseudomonadota bacterium
CTGCGACCCCCACACCCCCAGTGTGATGCGCTACCAGGCTGCGCTACTTCCCGAAACCAGTGGAGGCGCGCCGTATAGGGCCAGCATTTCGGGCATGCAAGACAGATCGGCAGAATGCCGCAGCCGTGCATGAAAGCCACGGTTGGCGAGGGCGTGATTGCGGGGCTCTTGCATTGCTGCTAACCGCGCCCAACTGAACGTGTAGGGAAGGGGAGCTTCATGGCGATGGCCGGGGCTCGTTGGACCTGAAACTGCGTTACTCACGCGAATTTTTGACGGGCAAGACAACTCATGTTTGACATTCTCGCCGCTGCAGGAGCCGCCGCTGCTCCACCGGCATGGCTCACTTGGCTTCCGATCATCGGCATGGTCGTGATTTTCTGGTTTCTGATCATCCGTCCGCAGATGAAGCGGCAGAAAGAACATCAGGAAAAGGTCGCCGGGCTGAAAAAGGGCGATCAGGTCGTCACCCAAGGCGGGCTCGTCGGCAAGATTGCCAAAGTCGATGACGACTTTGTGCATATCGATCTGGCCAAGGATGTTCGGGTCAAAGCCGTAAAGCACACCATCGGCGATGTTATCCCGCCCGGTGGCAACCCGGCCAACGACTGAAGCTGCACTGGCAGCGCTGCAGTCATTCATCAGGCAAGCAGACTGAGATAAAGCACGATGCTCGAATTTCCCCTCTGGAAAAAGATTTGGTTGTGGGCGCTTGCGCTCATTGCGGTGGCTGCCGCGCTTCCGTCTTTGTTCAACGCGGCCAATGTCGACTGGCCCGAAGCTCTGCCATCGCCGCAAGTCAATCTCGGGCTGGATTTGGCAGGCGGTTCGCATCTGCTGCTTGAAGCGGAGCCGGAAGATATTCGCGCTCAGCGGCTCGAGAATATGGAAGAGACCGTCCGCTCGATCACGCGCAATGCCGAGCCGCGCATTCGCATCGGCGATGTGTCGACTGCGGACAACCGGCTCTCCTTCCTGCTCAACGATGCAGCCGATGTGGATCGGACACGCGGATTGCTTGAGCCGCAATTGCAAGGCCAGAACCTGGTTCGCGAATGGGATCTGACCGTAGTCGATGGTCAGCGGATGGTGCTGACGCCGACTGACAGCGGCATTAGTGCTGCGGTCAACGACGCGATGGAAAGCGCGACCGAAGTGGTCCGCCGCAGGATCGATGAACTCGGCACGCGTGAGCCAACGATCATTCGGCAAGGCGACACCCGGATTGTTGTGCAGGTGCCGGGCCTTGAAGATCCTGAAGCTCTAAAAGATCTGCTCGGTCAGACCGCGCAGCTCGAATTCAAGCTCGTCGATACGGGCGCGCTGCTTAGCAATGTTGAAGCAGGTATCGCACCTCCGGGCAGTCAGATTTTCCCCTATGCCGCAGACAGCCCGCGCGCAGGCCAGTTTGAAGCGGTCAAGCGGCTGGGAGGCATTCGCGGCGACAGCCTTACCAACGCGCAGGCCGGGGTGAACCCTGAGACAAACGAGAACGTGGTCAGCATTCAGTTTGATGGACCGGGCGGGCAGAAGTTTGCGAAACTCAGCACCGAAAATGTCGGGCAGCGGTTTGCAATTATCCTCGACGGAGAGGTGTTGTCCGCGCCGGTGTTTGAAGAGCCGATCCGGGGCGGAGCCGCGCAAATTTCTGGCAGTTTTACGCCGGACAGCGCCAACACTCTGGCGATCTCGCTGCGGTCTGGTGCGCTTCCAGTCCCCCTGACAGTGATTGAGGAACGCACCGTTTCCGCTGAGCTCGGTCAGGATTCGATCCAGCGCGGCATGATTGCGATGCTGATCGGATCGCTCGCCGTGATTGCACTGATGATCGCAACCTATGGCCGGTTCGGCGTTTATGCGACGATCGCTCTGGTGTTCAACGTGATGATCCTGCTGGGCCTGATGGCGGGGCTCAATACCACGCTGACCCTGCCGGGGATCGCCGGTTTCGTGCTGACAGTCGGTGCGGCGGTGGACGCCAACGTGCTCATCAACGAGCGGATACGCGAAGAACGCAAACGCGGTCGCCGTGTCGTGGCTGCGATTGAGAACGGCTACAAAGAGGCAAGCCGGGCGATCTACGATGCTAACATCACCAACTTTATCGCTGGCGTGCTGCTGTTCCTGTTCGGATCAGGCCCTGTGCGCGGCTTCGCGGTCGTGCTGATCATCGGTCTCGCTACCAGCGTCTTCACCGCGCTGACACTCACACGCATGTGGGCGTCGGGCTGGCTGCGCAAGACGCGCCCAAGCGACATCAACATTTGAGGACGGTGCCATGAAACTGCTCAAACTCGTCCCCGCTGACACGAACATCAAGTTTCTGAAACTGCGCGTGCCGTTCTTCGCAATCAGCATGCTGCTGATCGTAGCAAGCTGGGCGCTCGTTTTTGTCCAGGGTCTGAATTACGGTGTAGACTTCGCTGGCGGTCAGGAAGTGCGCATCACTTTCGTCGACAGTGATCAGGCTCCGATCCCGGAGCTTCGCCAGCAAGTTGAAGGCCTGGGTTATGGCACACCCGTGGTGCAGGAATTCGGCGCGCCCAATATCGTCTCGATCCGCGTTCCTTTGCCAGAGGGAGTGGAAGACACGCCTGGCGCAGCCACCGAAATCGGCAATCAGGTGATCGCGACGATCCAGAGCGAATATCCTGAAGTCCGGACAGACGGAAACGACACTGTTTCCGGCAAGGTTGCGGGCGAATTCCGGCAGGACGCCGTGCTGGCCTTGCTAGCCGCCATGTTGATGGTCGCCATCTATATCTGGATCCGGTTTGAATGGCAGTTTGGCGTAGGCGCTCTGTTCGCACTGTTTCACGACGTGTCGCTGACGCTGGGATTGTTCGCGCTTTTCCAGCTTGAATTCAGCCTTCAGATCATCGCCGCGATCCTCGCCATTATCGGGTACTCGCTGAACGATACGATCGTCGTGTTCGACCGCATCCGTGAGAATCTCAAGAAGTATCGCAAGATGCCGCTGCCCGAATTGCTCGACCTGTCGATCAATGAAACACTGGCGCGTACCGTCATGACGTCATTGACGCTGCTGGTTGCGCTGTTGCCGCTGCTGATTGCTGGCCCGGCAAGTCTGTTTGGATTGGTCGCTGCTATCACCGCGGGTCTGTTCATCGGAACGTATTCGAGTGTTTATCTCGCGTCGCCGATCCTGATCTGGCTGGGGGTGACTTCAGACAGCTTTGTGCCGCAGGAAACCGCCACCGACCGGCAGGAAAAAATCGCACGCGGCGAGGCCTAATTTCCGCCGGCTTAGGTCCTCGGCGTCAGCGCGCAACCAAACGCTCAAGATACGCGGCCAGTTCCTCTGCGTGATTGCTCCAGCTGAAGCGCTCTGCTGAGGCAGCCACCGCTTGCGGATCGGGCGGGGTCGCTAGCAGAGCCTGCACTGCTGACACGACAGACTCAGGCGTGCGTTCAATCAGGCGCCCTGCGATATCGTTGTTGATCAGTTCGCGCGCGCCGCCGACATCAGTGGTTATCACTGGTGTGCCACAAGCGATGCTCTCGACCCACGCATTGGCGAGGCCTTCACTCACGGTTGGCAGAACCATCGCATCGGCAGCCGACAAAATCAGCGGCATCAGATCGTGATCCAGTGACCCTGCAAAATGAACCCGCTCGGCCACTCGCAGATCGCGAGCGAGCGCTTCAAGCCTGTTTTGGTCATCGCCTTTGCCGACCAGCACCAGCCGCGTTTCCGGCAAGCTAGGCAAAGCGGATATGGCGATGTCCTGTCCCTTGCGTTCGATCAGAGCGCCGACACAGGTAAGCAGCGGCGCATTATCGGGCATGGAAAAGCCAAGCTGCTGACCGAGCTGTGCGCGCAACTGGGTATGCCCCAGCGGGCGAAAGCGATCGCGATCAAGGCCAGTATAGTGAATTTCGATTGTATCGCCTGGCATTCCCAGCGCAATCATATCGCGTTTCAGTGCTTCGCTCACGGCTAACAGCCCAGCGGCTTGGTTGGCCGCTTCCAGCATTTGCTGCCGCGCAAAATCCTGTTGTCCCCACAAAGAGATATCGGAGCCGCGCGCCTTTATCGACAGGGGTAGGCCAAGATGCCGCGCGACCATCGCTGCGGCCGGTCCATCAGGAAAGAAGAATTGCGCATCGATCACGTCAATCGGCTGTTCGGCATGGATCTGCTCGATCAGAGGAAGGACTGCCTTCGCTATAGCGCTTGCATTGCGGCGCGCCCCGATCTTCGGGATCAGGGTAAAGCGCGGACGATGGACTGATACATCGCCTTCCACCGCCACGGGTTCCAATTCCGAAAGGGCGCGATATCGGCCGATGGCAACCGGTGGAATGCCGAGAGGGTTGACGACGGACACGCGCCATTCCCCGCTGTCGGCACCGCGTCGAGCCAGAGCTTCCAGCGACCGCGCAACGAAAGTCCCGAAACGCGGGTTAACCGGGTTCGGGTACAACGTGCTGAGGGACAGAACGTGCTTCAAAAGAATGGCACCTCCAATTGAGGGCTGAAATGTATGGCACGTTGGTTAAGCGCACCTGACCGGGAAGGGTTACGAGGTGCGCTGGAAGAATGTGCGCTCTTCACAGCGGCCTGACCAGCATGGCGGCGAGCGCGATCCATGGTGGATTGTCGACGACTTGCTGTTTTTGCCCCGCACCCGGAGGCAGCAAACCGACAAGAGTCCCGCGTCGATCGATCAAACGTCCGAAGGCAAACCGGCCACCAGGGCGTGGAACCAGACAATCGCGATTAATGGCTTCCCCAGCGCGCTCCGGCGGCAATTGCCGCATCCAGAGCAAGTCGCCGGGGCGAAACTCTCCGATACTTTCGCTGATCGAGAGGACCAAAAGCGGGGTCTTGTCTTGAGCTGCGGCCAGTTCCGTAGGCAAAACAGCCTCACGCGGCTGAGCCAGTGCCTCTACTCCGCTTGCTTGCAAATCCGCCACGATCTGAGGTGTTTCTCCATCATCGGATCTCACCAGAGTCTCGGGATCGACCTCCAGCGCAGCGCCAATCCTGTCCATCCATTTGATTGAGAGGTTGCGCATGCCTGTTTCGAGCCGTCCGATTGTCTGCGCAGTGGTGGGGGGATCACAGGCCTCGCCCAGCTGCGCGAGCGTCAGTCCCTTGGCTTTGCGAATGTCACGAATGCGGTTGATCACGGGCGTCCTCCTGTCATTCAATCCGGGGTCGAGGGCAATAACCAAATTGGTAATTCTCTCTTTCCTACATCACCAAAGCCAATGCAAGCCTGCAAGCATCATTTTGCCAAAGGGAGATCGCCGATGAAGCGCAAACTGGTGGAGCACGAGTTGACGAGTGAAGGCCCGCGCCGCGGGGCAGGCGCAGCGGGAAAACGGCGTACTGTGACTGTGAATGTCGGGGAATCGCCGATCGCATGGCTGCATTCGCGCGGGCATCTGGAGGACAGGCTGTTTGCTGCGGGAGAAGCACTACGCAGCGATTATGAGCGCGCTCAACTGGCCGCCAACGTCACGATGCGCTGGGACGCGGTGCGAATAAGGTCGACTGGCGATCGGGGGCTAAACACGACCGAGAAACAGATCGCGGCGAAGGGCCGGTTCGATGCGGCTCTGGGGGAGGCTGGCAAGGGTTTGCAGGACATATTGTGGCGCGTTGTATGCGCGGGCGAAGGCCTGCCGGAAGCGGAGAAAAGCCTCGGCTGGCCCGCACGCAGCGGCAAATTGGTGCTGAAACTCGCGCTTGAACGAGTCGCTGATTTCTATCGGATCAGGTGAGCTTTGCGATGAGCCGGTTTTGCGCTTCTGGACCGTGTAACAAGCGGTCCATGTCTCACCCTGGCGGTGCTATTCAGCGCTGCCGTAAAAGAACCTCTCTTCCACGATCTTGTTGTCCTTCACCGTGTAGACGCCGACCTCCTGCATCTGGGAGCGTTCGCCATCCATGGTCACGTCCATCCCGTATCGGATCGCGAACTGATCGCCGAAGACGTATGGACCCTCGGTGGTTGAATCGTGCATTTCCGCGTTTGCTTCCCACCATGCGTGCTTTTGAAGCAGAGCTTCGCGGCCTTCGACCCGGCCCATCGGACTATCCTGCTGCGGCTCCAGGCTGACGATATCGTCGGACCAGAAGGCCTGGTATGCTTCGGCGTTGTCTTCTGCGACTGCTGCGGTGAAGTCTTTAGCAAGTTGCTCAATCGACATGGAATCCCTCCTTGATGAATGGCTTGAAGATGGAGTTCGAATATGGCGAATTCGCGACCGTTCGTGGTCTGGCCAGCGATATCTGGAACAATTGCCGATGATATGGCACGAAAAGAGAATGCACCAAAAGACGCTGCGATATGGTTTGCTTTATGGCGTGGCGCTCGCGCTGTTCGCTGCGCTGCTGCAATGGCTCGAATACCGCTATCTTGCATTGCAGATGCCGGGCGAGGCGTACATCGCGGTGATCGCAGTGGTGTTTGTACTCCTGGGAATCTGGGTCGGCATGCGGCTCACTGCCGCCCCCAACAGCTCTGAGTTTGAGCGAAACGACAAGGCGATCGCATCGCTCGGCCTGACGCCGCGTGAATGCGAGATCCTCGATCATCTGGCGACGGGTGCCAGCAACAAGGAGATTGCGCGAACGCTCGGTGTCTCTCCCAATACGATCAAAACGCATATCGCGAGTCTATACGAAAAGCTTGAAGTGAATGGACGAGGAAAAGCGGTGGATGCGGCGCGCTCATTGGCGCTCATTCCCTGAAAAGGGTCGGACTTGTGGGTGATTTGGCCAATATCACCCGTTTGGGTGATGGTTTTGTGGCCCTGTTCGATAGAGCAGAAGTGCAGCCCGAATGGCGGGCCTCACACGGTTAGGGAGGAATTCCACATGCTGCGCTACTCACTCATCTTTGGCGGGATCACCGGAGCGATTGTAATCGCGATCCTATCAATCACCATTCTCGCGTTTGGGATCGATTCTGCAGGCGGTTCGCAAGCGTTTGGCTACACGTTGATGCTGGCCGTTCACTGCGTGCTTTTCATCGGCGTCAAACGATATCGCGATCTGGAAATGGGTGGTGTTATCACCTTTAAGAAGGCGGCCTTGGTCGGGCTTGCGATGGCGGTCGTCTCTGCCGTCGTTTATGCAATTGGCTGGGAGATCACTCTCAGGCTAACCGATTTCGCGTTTATTGAAGGCTTTGCGCAGGTCATGATTGACGACATCAAAGCAGAAGGCCTTTCGCCATCGGCAGAGGCAGCAAAGATTACGGAGATGCAGGGCTGGATGGAACTCTACCGAAACCCATTCATCCGTTTGCCCATGACTATGACAGAGATAATGCCGGTCGGCGTTTTGGTTGCTCTGGTCTCTGCATTCGTTTTGAAAAACCCGAAAGTGCTGCCACTCCGCAGCAATCCTTCGGCTGCTTAAAGGTCGAGTGTTTCCCGGACTGCCAAGCGCAGTTCGGGGAGCACGTTCTCATCGAACCAAGGGTTCTTCGCGGCCCAGATGCGAACGCGCCAGGCCGGATGGGGAAGAGGGATGAACGGCGCGAATTCTCTGCCGCGTCGGACTCTTTCCGTCATGGACAGCGACTTCGTTTCGGGAAGGTATGCCTGCTGCGCGTATGCTCCGACCAGCAATGTCAGTCGGCTTTCGGGAAGCAAATCCAGGATTCGCTGATGCCAGGCGGGGGCGCATTCCTTGCGTGGGGGCGCATCGCCGCCTTTGGCCTTGCCAGGATAGCAAAATCCCATCGGCATCAGTGCTATTGCATCGGGATCGTAGAATGCGGGTTTGTCCAGTCCCAGCCAACCGCGCAAGCGATCTCCGCTGTCATCATCCCAAGGAATACCGCTGGCATGAACCTTCGTGCCGGGGGCCTGCCCAATGATCAGAATTCGCGAACTGGGGGAGAATTGGACGACGGGTCGCGGACCCAGAGGCAAGTGTTCAGCGCACAGAGTGCAAGCCTTGATCTCGGCATGAAGCTCTTCAGCCTGCGCGCTCATCCTTCGATCCGTTCCGCGATTTCCAGCCATCGCTCTTCAGCCGCATCCTTTTCAGAGCGCGCATTCTCGATGCCTTTTGAAATAGTCGCAAATCGCTGCGGGTCGGATTGAAACAAGTTGGGATCGGACAGAATGGCTTCACCCTTCTCAATCGCCGCTTCAAGCTCCTCGATCCGAGTTGGAAGCAGTTCGTAATCGCGCTGCTCTTTGAATGACAGCTTGTCGGCTTTCGGCGGTGGCGGTGGAGG
>JBCBHD010000143.1:0-8148 GCA_038526115.1 Pseudomonadota bacterium
CGATCCACGAATACATCCCATATCCGGCGAGCGCGATGGCGAGGCCAGCAACCAATCCTGCACCTGCTGTTATCCATGCGGGTTTCGCGTTGGCTGGTTGAGCAATTTCTGCAGGGCGGGTTTCTGCTCCACCCTTGCGAAACTGGAGCGATTGCAACCTTTGCAGTTGTTCTTCGGTCGCGTTGCTCTTTTCATCATGGCTTGAAACAACAATCACTGCGCACCTCCAATCATGCGCAGAAGCATGTGCGCGAGTTGATACTCCTGCTGCGGCAAAATGCCGAGCCGGTTGTTGTGCATGTGAATTTGCGAAAACATCATGTTTTGAAGGGCTTGAGTCAGCTCGACATCATCTTGCGTTGCGACGCCCGTCGCCGGGTTGACCAATAGGCCTAGCCGCCCAAGTTCTCTAAGCTCGGCAAAATGCTCACTCAGGGTGTTTGCCCATTTGGCAATGACCGGATTCGCGATGTCGCTGCGATCAACGCTCATGGCATTACGGATCTGGGCCTGAGCCGGCTCACCCATTGCGGAGAGAGTGGCGCTGACTTGCGCCGCGGCAGCTTCCTGATCGGGAATGAAACCGGTCCAGTTCTGCGCCATGATCATCAGAAAGTCGCGAAACTGCTGATCATCCTGACAGGCGATGCGAACGGCTGCTGCTGTCAACGCGAGGCCAAGGCCTGTACGTTTCCCTGGCGCAGCATGCGTCGCTGCAACAACTGGGATCACTTGAGCGCTGGATTGCACAAACAACCGCTCATGCACGCCCATCCCATGGCGTCCACCATAGCGCCGCCATTCGGGCTCATACATGATCTCAAGCACTGAACCGGAATCGAACCACGGCAAGTTGGCGGGATCGGGATGCCAGCTATCATACTGCATGCCTTCACCAAAACCGTGCTCGCGGGGTGGAGATTGGGCAGCGAGTTCACTCGCGGCCAATTGCAGCGCCTCTCCTATGCTTTCAAAGTGCTCGCCCTTCAACCCGCGCAATCGCAATCGGATATGCGGCCCGTTTTCCCAATATCGGATGAAGAATCCACTCGCTTCAGCGGGCAGATTGCTTAGCGTCTGCGCCAGCGCAGTGGCCACGAAGCGGTCCATAGCTGCCGGATCATGGATGAAGATATGCCATGCTCGCCATTCGTCGAGAGCAGGCTCCCACGCTTTTGCGGCGGAGATCCGTTTGGACGCAGACGGGGTCAATTCAGCTTGTGCGACAGCGACATTCATAGCTGGTTCTCCATGGGGACGGGGGATCGGGCGCCGGGGGTTGGCGCAGTTTCACAATCTGGCTCTGCGGCGAGGAAGCATTCGAGAAGCCGCTCGATAAACTCACCAAGGGTTTCGAAGCCGAGGGCCTGTGCATGCGTTGTGGGGTCAGGCAGCATCGGGCCGAAGCGCTGCTGATACCATTGTTGGAGGTCGGCCGGGGTCAGCCCGAAATCCTGCAAGGATGGCTTCGCAATAGCCGAAGCTTTGATGCGTTCCCGCGCCATTTCACGCGACGAAGCAATACGGGCATAAGACCCGTCAACCTTGGTCCGTGCAACGATGAAGCGGTCAAGGTCGGCCATGAATTGAGAGCGCAGCCAATAACGCCCGCATTCACGATCCACTGCCTCGCGCCAAGCAGCGTCGTTTTGCAGCCCTTGCGCTTTGCGCCAATCGCTAAGCTCGCTACCGCTGGATAGGTTATTGCGCTTAGCAATGCGCGCCACCGCTGCTTTTCTCTCTTTCACGTCGGGCGCATGGGACGCGGACCATTCAGCACTCAGCCGGTCAAGCAATGCGCGATCCAGCAATTCATCCCGATAATCAGCGCCCGCGCGAACAAATGCCGCCAGATCAGCAGTTTCGGCCGCATCTCCACTAGTCTCGATTCCATTGCGTGCCTCTTCGACACGCATGGCCATGCTTCCAGTCAGGCCGGTCCAAAAGGTGGTTGTCTGGAAAGTGAAGTCTGATTTGAAGGTGCCTTCCGCTGAGGTTTGCTCAGCTGCGAGGAGATCGAGCAAGGCCATCGCATCTCGTGCTTTCGCATCGGGCTCGCGTGCCTTGTTCCGTATGACTTCTAGTGTTGAATCGCTGGCACCAGCAGACCTTGCCAGGTCCAGGCTGGTGGCCCAGCTGCGCTGCGCGTAAGGCAGATCCTTGAGTTCACGGACCAGATGTTCAGCCAAGCTGGCTTCGACAGCGCCATCATTCACGACTTCGGCCAGGCCAAAACGCAGGGAAGCCATAGCGTCCGAAAGAGAACGGTAGCCGGCCTCGGCTTCTGCGTGCGCCACGGCGACTTCGTCGTCATCGGTTAGCGTACCATCCCGAAAGCTCTCGAAAATGCGCCCCACCCCAATCATGCCGAATTGGTGGGTTTCCGCCGCACGCAAAGCACCCATGCTACTGGCACCGTAGACACGAACGCCCCGGTCAATCGCGTGGAGAATTTCCTTGTGCCACACAGCCGGACGGGCTTCGAAAAAGCCATCGATCATCGCAATTCGATCACCTGGCTTTGCGCTGCTTTCGACCAGAGTGAACAGATCACCCATCGCGACAGGAGGAAGATACTCAGCTTCCAGCTTCGCTTGCGCTTTCGAAAGTGGAAGAGAAGGTCCGAGGAATACGAACGTATTCATGCCGCTTCTCGCTTTGATGTCGCTTTGAGTGCCGTCACCGGACGGCCACGGATAAGGCTCTCCGGCGCATCAAGCCCGGGAACGACCATTTTCGTCACGGGTACTTCGATTGTCGCGTGCCGCAGGTCGAATGCGACAGCGCTTTCGATACCAACCGCTTTGAGCCTCTCCAGAAACACGGCGATATCGCCTTCAAAGCTATCCTGGTCTTGGCGGATATGCTGGAACGCGTTCGGAGCTTCACCTGCAAACAAGTTCAGATAGCTGCGCTGTTCGTCTGGATTTCCACTGCGTTGGTATTCTGCATACGAAATGTCGTCGCGACTGCCGGTGATGTATGTCACCCGGCTTTGCACCGCCTCGGTTAAGGCACGTAGCAAGGCAATACCGCTGTCGAGGTGGCAGCCATACCCGTTGAAGGGGGGAAGAACCCGAAGCCGCTTGCCCGTGTCCGCTTCGATAATCGATGCTGCAAAGACAGGCACGCCAAGCTCACTTGGCAGGTCAAAAATTGCAGTTTGCATGCCAGCTGCGTTCAACCGGTCCAGCACCTCCCGGCAAGCTGGATGCTGCACGCTTGCTGGATCCACTCTGATGCTTGGATCAAACGCGCGGATACGATCTGCCGTATGCGCGATAACATGGCGTTCGATCAGTTCGGCGAGGCCATGCTCGATGGCTTCGAGAACATGGTTGCCGCCGGCAAGGCCGTTGCTCGATTGAACGAAAGTAGCGCGCAAGCGCATGTCAGAGCCGACGACATAATCGGTGCTGACTGTTTCCAACGGAACCCAGCATGGTTCTTGTGAAAAAAGATCAAAACCTTCGACCCACGGTAGTGCCATATCTGCCCGAGGTGGAGCATCAGAATAATGACTCAGCAGCAATGGAGAGATCGCGGTGTGGTGTTCGCTCAGCGTCTCGTGACTAGCAATTCGGACTGGCGCAGCGATGTTTTCCCCGTGCCAGTTTTCAACTGATTCCATCGTTGCGGAAACCCGCGCAGCGTCATCGGTAAGACCTTTGCCCTGAGAGGCTGAGAGCCCGCGTGAATTCGGGCGAATAGCCACCCACACGGGGACATCAATGATATCCAGGCCGCTGACCTTACCCACCCGCGTTACGCCAAGGCGCTTTGCTATGGGGTCTAGCCAACTAAGGGTGTCGGCCGGCGAAATCGCACGGTGGGTGCCGTCAAAATGCGCCTTGGCCGCTGAGATATCTTCACCGAAGACACGCATTTCAAGCAGCCACCCGGCCGGGCTCATGTGCAGTGCCACACGCAGGACAATCGGCACGCTGCGCGATCTTCAATTCACGGAACTTCGCACCCAAAGCGTCATAATGAATGATCCGATTGGCCAGCATTTCGCCAATGCCGAGGGCCAGCTTGATGACCTCTGTCGCCATGAGCAAGCCAATGGTTCCAGGCAGAATGCCCAACACGCCCCCTTCAGCACAGGAAGGAGCCAACTCAGGTGGCGGGGCTTCCGGACTGAAGCACCGATAGCAAGCTTCGCCAGGAACACCGAAAACGCTTATCTGTCCATCAAAGCGATAGATCGCACCATGCACCACCGGCTTGCCACAGGCGACTGCCGCATCGTTGATGATGTAGCGCGATGTGAAATTGTCTGTCCCGTCGACGATCACGTCGAACTCGGGAAACAGCTCAAGCGCTGATTTTTCATCCAGCCGGGTACGCAGCGCTTCGACCTCAATCAGCGGGTTGAAAGTCTGCAAGACATCCCGTGCAGTCTCGGCTTTGGGCTTGCCGACCATGTCTGGAGTGTAAAGCACCTGACGCTGAAGATTGGATTCGTCGACCACATCGTCATCGACAATTGTGATGTGGCCCACGCCCGCCGCGGCAAGGTAGAGAGCGGAGGGACAGCCAAGGCCGCCGGCACCGATCATCAATACTCGCGCCTTACCGAGCTGAATCTGCCCTTTTGGCCCGATCTCGGGCATCGTAAGATGGCGGCTATAGCGACGCTTTTTCTCTTCGCTAAGCCTTGCAGGAACCACTGTCCCTTGCCCGGCCGCTTTCCACGCCTGAACCCCGCCGGACAGGCTCCAGACTTTGGAATATCCCATGTTCTGCAGCGTGTCCGCAGCAAGCAAAGAGCGCGTACCAGACTGGCAATAAACCAGAACCGGGTGCGACCGATCAGGCACTTCCTGCTCAATCTTCAATTCCAAAAAACCGCGATCAATATGGATCGCGCCAGGCAAATGCCCTTCAGCCCATTCATCGCCGCCGCGCACGTCGATGCGAACCGGGTTCGACAGAACCCCGCTCGCAAGATCCTCAACGGAAATCTGATCGACTGAGTCTTCCAGTCGACGTTTGCGGCTGGCGAAATCTTCTGGCTTGTCCGATCCACCAGCAATTGCCGGAAGGATCTCGATAGTGTCCGCGGGACTTACAGGGGTCTGATGACCGCCAAGCATCCGCACGTCTTCGTCATTCAAGAACAGGTTTACGAAGCTGCGTAAGGCACCTGCGTCATCAAAGAGCTGCGATTGCAGGCGCGGGTAAACCTCTACCAACGACTGCATGGAGGATGCGACTGTGTCTCCGCCCACTTCGACTTGGGGGTGACCATCCGTGCAGCTGCGCAGTGGGGTGGGAACCAGAACCTTAGCCATGTGAATCGCTCCGTTGTTCAAGTTGATGCCAATCGTGCTCGCCGACCAAGAAGCAGCAGACTTCAAAGCCTGCGCCGCCTTGGCCGATGATGATCTGGAGATAGCCGGGCCATGCAGAGGCATGATCAATATCGCTGCGAGATGGCGCAGGGGGGCTGGATGGGTGGCTATGAAAGAAGCCGACCACATCAAGTTCACCGCGATGCAAGCGAGTGACTTGCGCCAGCTCCGCTGCATCAAACGCAAAAGAGCGACGTGGTTCGGCGGCCGTATTCGTCAAAGGATAGGCAATTCGAATTTCCGGGATACCGGCTGATGTTGCCTCGCGTCCAAGCAGTACGCCGCAGCACTCATCTGGCAGGGCGTCTCGCGCCCATCCGATCAATTGCGACCTGAGGCTTTCTGTAACGACCTCATGCTGCCGATCACGATCGAAACCAATAGGAAGCAAGGCATTCATGCTGCGCTCTCCTCAATCAATGGTCCGACGGAGAAGGCTGGGTTGGCAGCGCGCGGCTTGCCCAGAAGCACACTGTAAAAGACCTGACCGGGCAAACCCAGTCCGCTTTCGAGAACTTCTTCATTCATCCCGCGAAATGGCCGAGCGAAGAAGCCGGCATCGGCTGCCCGATCTCCAATCCTTTGGGCCAACTGCCCGGCATGGATGAGGGATTGAATATAGCCCCAACTCCCGGTTTCCGTGGCCACCTGACGCCAAGGCGAAGAGAAGAACGCAAACAGTCGCAGGGTATCGACATCGATCGAGAATGGCCCGCCAAACGCATCGATCAGAGCTGAACGGCCGCCTTCGAATATCTTAGGAGTTGCCGCACCAGGACCCAGAACGAATGCTGCATCTGTTGCGGTCGTCCACGCCAGTGTCAGGGCTGGGGTCAGGCGGTTGGAATTCGCATCTTTTCGAATATCCTCGTCAATTGCACGAACCAGCGATTCAATTTCGTCTCCAGCCACAAATCCGCCGCTCATTCCGCTCGGGAACACGCCGGCTGTCCTATGTGAGTGCGAAGTGGTGTCATTACCAACACTGCCTGGCTCAAACGTAATATTCCGAGCCAATCCAGATCCACCACTCAACAAAGACTGAGCGTGCTCAAGGCGTTCGAGACCAGTGCTGTCGGCTGTACGCTTTGATATCCGCGCAGGCATGAATTCAGCGGGCGTATCGGCACCGACGAACCGGTCGAGAAGATGGACCCGCGCCAGTGTCACAGGATTGCTGGCCAAATTGCCGTGGTCAGGCGCGCCCGCAATTGCCGTATCAAAAGCGAGATCTTCAGAGCGGAGAATTTGCCCGATCACTTGAAGAGCATGGCCAGCCTCGAGAGCGCACAGCGTGGGAGCCAATTCGCCGTAGAGAGGCGCAATTCGATCCAAAGCCGCGCCCACTTCAATTCTCAAGGCGGCATCATTCTCGTTCAACACGTCCAATGAGCCGCGAACCAGCATAAGAGCATGGTTCTCGCTTTCGTACACGAGCGTCGCGCCATTGAATTCGCTGGCGATGTCGAAAACGATATCGACAGGATACAAGCCGCGAGGAGACGGGTACGACCGGTGGAACGGCGCATCGTTTGTGGGTTCGTAGCGCAGATTGGCCGAGACAAGTCGCGACATCACGAGCCCGGCAACACCAAGAGCGGTCTTGGTACCCTCGGAAATCAGCGGGATCACCTCAACAGCTTGATCCTGAAAAGTCGAGGCGCTGGCGAGGCTCTTGTCTTCGAATATCGGCACATCAAGCGTCGCTCGCTTGTTGTACGATGTGCGAAGCATCAGGTCGAACAGCCGATCGGGCGCAGGCGCGTTCATGGGAAGTTATGCGGATGGGGATTGCGCGTCAGCGACACCCGCCCTTCTGATTGCTTCAGAGACTCGCGTGCGCTTTGCAAGCGATCTTCACTCAAGCGGCGCAACTGATGGCCGAAGGTTATGGGATGCATGCCAGGCGCCAGCACTTTTACGCAGTGCAAGTTATGCGGCTCTAGGATGCTGGAAGTCTGGTCGACCACGAGCACATCTGACGCGACTTTGCGCACCTCAGTGACCAGTGCGTGGAGTTCAGCCGTCAGGTCATCGCTTTTCCAGCGGTCTTCCTGCTCAGAAAAGATGTCGCTGGCTCGCACAGCTGGCATGTCACGATCCAGAAAATCGAGCCGTTCTACTGCTTCGGGATGAGAATAAAGCAGCACATGATCGCGCATATCCTGCGCTTCACTGCCATCATTCAGAAGCTCTGTGGCGCGCTCCCGCTCTTTGCCGAACTGGCGTTGATACACGCCAATAGATGAGCAGACTTCAACCAACGCGCCCATGATCGCACTTTCCGCATGCGGATTGGCTCCACTTGCGCAGTAGCTCGCAACGCTTGCGCCGTCGCGCGGGTCGATGATCATCGCCAGCACTGTCGGGACCGCGATTTCGATCCCAATGGCGAAAGCATAGAGTTCGAAACCCTCTGCAGTTGCTCGGGCGTGCAGCCGCGCCACTTGAGGCATCGCTGGATCATTGAGCTCAATACGTTGCGGCGAGCCCTTCACGTGCCAGCGGGTCATGTACGCGTCGCGTTCGATCAATTCGAGCAGGCCATGAAAGATAGCCTCCTCATAAGCACCGCCTAGCGCGCAGCCATTGGATGTTTCGATGACGTAGCGTTCATCTCGCGGAGTTAGCCCCCCGGAATAGAAACAGAATTGCTGGGGAACGAGAACCGGCCCATCATGCTTGAACGAGTAGGCCCAAAGCCAGTCGCATTCGAGATCTGGGCTGTACGGAGGAAGCCTGTAGCCAGGTTCCGAATGCTGATTTTCCTCGCTGAGCAAGAAGTCCCGCG
>JBCBHD010000144.1:0-8082 GCA_038526115.1 Pseudomonadota bacterium
CGCAATCAAGATGAGTGTAATTGGCGACATGAATTAAGCTAGGTTCCCCGACGCTACGTTGCGATCGCCCGACTCGTCTTTGTCGTTAGCGAATGAAACAGCACCTTGCAGCGTTACTGAATCGGAAAAGGTCGCGAAACCGTTCCGGCTGCTCCGCATGACTTTTGCCCCCAATAGAATACAGGCGCGTGCCTTTCATCGACATGCGCTGGCGCGGGCATGTTGGAGAAATAAGTCACCCTTAAGACAAGTTAAGCGGTTCCTGTCGTGCTGGATGATTTTCTTCGGGTGGAGTCGGCGCGACTTCGTCATCCGCCTGAGGGATGCGGACCACGACTTCCGTTCCTTTGCCGACTTCGCTTGTGATATCGAGACGCCCGCGATGCCGCTCCACGATGTGCTTGACGATTGCCAGTCCAAGCCCGGTTCCGCCGGAGGCGCGGCTGCGCCCTGGATCAGTTCTGTAGAATCGCCGAGTAAGATGAGGGATGTTCTCCGGGGCAATTCCATCGCCCTGATCAATAACAGAAATCCGTGCTTGCCCATCGCGCGAGTGATCCAACACAATTCGGACAGTGCCTTCTGCGGCGCCGTATTTTAGCGCATTGTCGACAAGGTTCCGCACAACTTGTTCCAGCTGTTGCAGATCACCTTGAACCCGCGCGGACTTCACTTGAACGAACTCGATGCGTTCCATCCGGTCGGAGCCTGCTGCGTCTTTTGCAGCGCGTTCTGCGAGTTTCCCAAAATCATGAATATCAGTTGGCAGATCGTGTTTTTCGGCTTCAACCCTGGATAGGCTCATCAGATCGCTGATCAGACTTTGGAGCCGTTGGCCTTCACGTTCGATTGTGCCGAGGAATCTCTGGGATGTTGGCGAATCGAGGCTATCACCGCTCTCGCGCAGCGTTTCAACGTAGCCCAGGATTGCTGCCAGTGGTGTCCGAAGCTCGTGGCTGGCATTGGCGACGAAATCCGTATGAGCGCGGCTGATGTCCGCCTCGGCTGTTTGGTTGATCAGTTCGATGACTGCCATTTCGCTGTCGACCACCTGGCGATTGATCTGCCAGATATCTTGCCTGCGAACGAGGCCCCTGACGATCGCTTTGCCGCCTCGTTTCTTGTTTATCAGAGCGATGGCCTGAGGTTGGCGAAATGCAACGCGGGCGTCCTGACCTATTATATGCTGTCCGAGCATGCGACGCGCAGCGTTGTTTGCGATTGAGATCGTGTCTCGCTCTGTGACTAGAACTGGGGTCGAGGAATTCTCGATAAGTCTGCGCATCGGTTCGATACCGATCGATTGTGGCACGACAACACTGGGGGACTCCGGCGGCCGACCGGCAGCGAGCAAAAGCGATCCTACCCACACAATCAAGACAGAAAGCGAGATGACCGGATCAAACCCTAGCAGCAAGAGCGCGACAAAGGTGACGATGGCCAGAAGAATGCCAGCTAAAGGGATCGTTTGCCGCATGGCTTCGCCCTTAACGGCAAGTTTAATCGCGGGGAAGGGTGCGCACAATCTGTGCATCGCAACTTTAAACCGCGATGTGAGAGAGGTGGTGACCCCTACGGGAATCGAACCCGTGTTTCAGCCGTGAAAGGGCCGCGTCCTAACCGCTAGACGAAGGGGCCACGCTCGCAAGCGAGAGGGCGCATCTAGGGGTGCAGGCAGAGGCGGTCAAGACCCGTAGTGGCGTTACTTTGCTAAAATTTTTTATGAGTTTGGCTCATTCAGCAAAAGCAGCATCTTCAATGTGCAGCTCTGCTGCAGGTCTGTTGCCCCAATCATCCAACTTCACGCGTCCTGCCAGATGAAACAATCGACCTGCGCTACGGTGCAATAGAGTTTGCGCCATTTCGGTATCTGCCGCTCGAAAAGCGATGCCTTTGAATGAACGGCCATCATTGCCGCCTGCGATCACTCGCAGATGGTCTTTGCCGACGATATCCGCTTTAATGATTCGAACCGGACCCACCGCCACCCGCGGGGCAGGCCAACCAACTCCGAAAGGTCCGGCCCCGTCGAGCGAATCCACCAGCTCGGGGGTTAAACCTCCAGGCGCTAGTGAAAGATCCAGCTTCATCGTCTGGCTCGTCCTTGCGAATTCTGCATCGCGCGTGAGTCTTTGGTTGAGGAACGCGGCAAATGCTTCGAGCTGATCGCTTGCAATCGTCAAGCCTGCCGCCATCGCGTGGCCTCCGCCGGCAATAAGTAGACCAGCTTCGCGAGCGGCGATGATTGCCGCGCCCAGGTCGACGCCACTTATTGATCGGCCACTGCCTTTTCCGGTTCCATCCGCTTCATCATGCGCGATGACGATTGACGGTTTGCCCGTCTTCTCTTTTATGCGGCCTGCTACAATTCCAATTACGCCCGGATGCCAGCCGGATCCAGACAGAACCTGCACGGCTGAATCCTGCTGTGAAGTCAATTGTGCTTCAGCCGCTTCTTGAACTTCCGCTTCGATGGCTCGACGTTCTTCATTTAGCGCAGAAAGCTGTTCAGCGATTTCCCGCGCTTCGTCGGGATCGTCGGTCGTCAGCAAGCGAACTCCAAGAGTTGATTCTCCAATTCTGCCGCCTGCATTTATCCGGGGGCCAAGAGCAAACCCCAAATCGCTAGCTTGAGGTGCGCGTTTCAGACGGCTCGCATCTATCAATGCGGCCATCCCCGTTCGTTCGCGTCGGGCCAACACTTTGAGACCTTGGGCGACGAAAGCTCTGTTTAGGCCGTGAAGAGCAGCGACGTCAGCGACCGTCCCAAGCGCAACGAGATCGAGCAAACCCATCAAATCGGGTTCGCTTCTTCCCTCAAAGTATTCTTGAGAGCGCAGTTTTCTGACCAACGCGATTGCCAGTAAGAACGCGACTCCAACGGCTGCCAGATGCCCGTGGCTAGCCGCTAGGTCGCTTTCGTCCAACCTGTTTGGATTGACCAATGCGGCTGTCGGCGGAAGATCGGGTGCGCATTTGTGGTGGTCTACAACAATTACATCGACACCTGCTTCACGAGCCATCGAAAGTGCTTCATGCGCCATTGCTCCGCAATCGACCGTTACGATAAGATCGGAGCCTGCTTCTGCAAGTTTGACGAGGGCTTCGCCGCTTGGGCCATACCCTTCAAGTAGGCGATCAGGAATGTAGTAGTTGGCATCATTGCCAAGTGCTTGCAGGACGTCGACCATCAGTGCGGCGCTGGTGGCGCCATCCACATCATAATCACCATAAATCGTGATCGTCTCTCGTGATATCACTGCTCTTGCGATCCGTTCCGCAGCCTGATCCATGTCGCGGAATTCCGAGGGGTCAGGAAGAAACTCGCGCAAGGTAGGCTTGGCATTCCTCGCAATATCTTCCTGAGCAACGCCTCTGGTCATCAATAGCTGACTGATGATGTCAGTCTGAAGGGCCGTAGATGGATCGCTCCCCAGATCCATATTGCCGCCACGCCATTGCCATGCGCGACCAGAGATCGACTGCGATACGCCGAGTACATGCGACAGAGGTTGGGTAGCCATCTCTGTCCATTAGCGAAAATGCGAACCGAGTTACAGCAGTGCAACATTGACAATCGACAGGCTGGGAGGCTTGCTTTGCTGCAATGACACCTGTGCACAAAAGCAAGCGCTTGCTGGTTGTTTGGCATAGCCGGACTGGCGCAAGCGAAGCCATGGCTCAAGCCGCTGCGGCGGGCGAAATTGCCTGCTTGAAGAGGGCTGAAGACGTAACAGTTCAGGATTTGCTAACTGCCTCAGGCTACATTTTCGTTTGTCCTGAAAACCTCGCGAGCATGAGCGGAGCGATGAAAGACATGTTTGACCGCAACTACTATCCAGTCCTGGGAAGACTAGAGGGACGTCCCTATGCTTCGATCATCGCGGCTGGCTCTGATGGTCAAGGCGCCCAGAGACAGCTCGATCACATCGCTACCGGATGGCGGCTGAGGCGCGTAGTGGATCCTATGATTGTCAATTTTGCCGCTGACACTCCCGAAGCCATTTTGGCTGCCAAGACAGTTCCAGATAAGACTCTGAAAGAATGTCGGGAAATAGGACTGGGGCTTGCTGAAGGTCTTACACTTGGCATTTTTTAGGACAGGTCCAAAGTTTAGGGGCAAAGCTCGGAAAAGGGGACTCGACGCTTTGCGCAAATGGCGTCAATGTCGCGCCCCGGAGACCGCAGCCGGAAAGCGCGATACGAAGAGGGGTCTTTGACCATCGATCAATCGCAGTATGCTGATGCAAAGGGACTGCATTTGCTGTTTGCAGCAGGCAAACGGCCATCGCGCGCTGCGATAAAGGAATTTGTCGCGACCCAGCGCACGGTGTCGATTTCGCACGATCCATCTGACGATACGCCGTTGCAGTTGGTTGCAACGGACAGTGAGGGTTTGCCAACTGACGGAGACCAGCGTTTGGATTCATGCGATGATATCTGGCTCGAACTTCTCCGAGAGGGCCTGACCTTTGACCTCAGGGGGATCGCTCCGGGGCAAGCATGCGAATTTCCAGAGTTTGAGCATCGCTTTGATCTCGAGAAATCGTCCGGATCCTTTCGCTTGGAAGCGTTGCTTCTTGAACCCGGCCAGCATCTGACCGGTGGTGAGGCTAGCATTCCGGTCGTGAAGAGTATGATCGCCTTGGCGCGCGATCTTGTGCACCATTTCGAAGATCTCGTGGCAGTGGTGTGGCCGCCTTCCAAAAGTGCAATTGGACGCCGGTTTTTTGAATCGATTGCGACTGCCTGGCTTGAAGGTGGAGCATTTCCCGCTCTCGGCTTGACTGCGTTTCGTGAAGCGATCGATGGCGCCCTTCAAAGCGTTGGGCTCGAATTCTGGATCGGTCAGGAACTGCGGATTGAGCCACCTTTGTCAGCCGACAAGGTGGCAGCAACCCGACTGGGCGTCAGAATTATCAATCAGTTGATAATTGTGGGCGGTCTTGAGGACAGCGAGAGGATTGTCGCGCCTGACGGGACGCGGCTTGTCATGCGACCATCTCGCAATCGAAAATTTGCAAGGGTCTGGCGCGAATAGGGAGCGGAATTTGGGGGTCGGCATTGGTTGGGCGAAGCCAAGGTCGAGTGTGCTGAGCAATGAGCGCACATCGATACCTTTCAGGAAAATCAACCGGAGAGGCTCGGTCGAATACGATCCGGGACTTCAGCGCCATCACCTGCTGCCGCGCCAACTCCTTGGGCGCAGATGTTTTGGCGAAATGTTTGGCGAGTTGGGGCGAAGGCCCGTTGGTTTTGACGATTTTCGTGCCAACGGATTGCTCTTGCCGTGCACTGAGAATTCGTCATTGCGCACGGCTATGCCGCTCCATCGAGGTCCGCATCGTCACTATAACGAAATGGTGATTGAGCGCGTCGGTCAGGTTGAAAAAAGCTGGCAAACACTTCGTGGCAAGGATGCCGATCTTGCGTTCGCTGAGGCTCTTATGCGGCTTCGACTGCTGCAATCTGCATTGCGACGCCGATTGTTGAGTGATCGGCGCCGCTTTGTCCTTAACCGTAAAGACCCGCTTGGCGCGGGTTTCGACTTCACGGATCTGGATGCAATGGCTGAGGAGCTATGGGAGGCGACCTGAAGCCAGTTTATTCGGCCGCCTCTGCCAGCGTGGTCCATGAAGCGTAGTCCGAATTGGCGATCAGCCGCGCTTTTGCCTCGTGATACTCGCTTTCCATCCTCGCAACGAGATCTTCAACCGTACCAACCGATTTGACTGCGCCCACGCCCTGTCCGGAACCCCAAATGTCTTTCCAGGCTTTTGCTTTGGTGTTCCCACCACTACCGAAGTTCATCTTGGAAGGGTCGCTTTCGGGCAGATTATCCGGATCAAGCCCTGCGTTCTCGATCGAACTGCGCAGATAGTTGCCGTGCACACCGGTGAAAAGGTTTGTGTAAACAATCCCTTCCGCTGAGCCGTCGACAATACCCTGCTTGTAGCCTTGGTCTGCATTGGCTTCCTCTGTGGCGATGAAAGCACTTCCCGAATATGCGAAATCTGCACGCATGCCCTGAGCGGAGAGTATCGAAGCGCCATGTGCAATCGAGCCGGACAATGCGATCAGGCCGTCGAACCACTCGCGGATCTCCTGCATCAGTGCGAAAGGCGAAAGTGCGCCAGCATGACCACCAGCGCCGGCGGCCACTGGGATCAACCCATCAGCCCCTTTCGAGATCGCTTTCTGAGCGAAACGGTTATTGATCACATCATGCATCGTGATCCCGCCCCAGTTGCGCACGGCCTGGAAGATCTCTTCTCGCGCACCGAGCGAAGTGATGATCATCGGCACTTGCCATTTCTCGCAAGTCGCCATGTCCGCCATTACGCGGTCGTTTGACTTATGGACGATCTGATTGACCGCAAATGGTGCTGCCGGGCGATCCGGATTCTCACGATTGTGTTTCGCCAGTTCTTCCGTGATCTGATGGAGCCATTCGTCGAGGAGAGATTGCGGACGGGCATTGAGTGCCGGAAAGCTCCCAACAATCCCGGCTTTGCACTGCGCGATCACCAATTCAGGGCCAGATACGATGAACAGAGGCGACCCGATCAGCGGCAGGCGAAGGCGATCGAAAGGGGCGGGAAGCGGCATGTATATCTCCGTGGGAATGCAGAATTCAGTTGCTGCTAGAGACTGGTTTCCAGTCAGGCAAGCAACTCTTCAATGCGATAGAACCGCGCTGCGTTCCCGGCATACAGCGATGCTTTCTCTTCTGCGCTTGCCGATTGCGTCAAGCGTTTGAACGCGTTCCACAAAACCTGATAATCTGCGCCCCAATAATCGACCGGATAATTGCTCTCGAACATGGCGCGCTGCGGGCCAAAGGCTTCGATGCAGGTTTCGATATAGGGCCGCCATAGTCCAGCCAGGTGTTCGGATGACGATCCCGCTGCCGGACCATCTTCAGGCAAAGCGCAGAACGCCATGGCCAATCCACCGAGCTTGACCATCACGTTTTCGCATTGCGCGAGTTCGCGGATATTGTGACGCCAGGTATCGAAACGTTCGTGCAGTTTGCCCTTGTAGCTCGCGACACCCAGCGGCGTGCCGCAATGGTCGAGGCAGATCGGCTGATCCGGGAAGGCGCGTGCAAGGTCGATAACATCGGGCAATTGCGGTTCCAGCACCCAAGCATCAAAGCTGAGGTCTCTCGTGCCAAGCTCCGCAAATCCCTGTCGGAATGTAGTATCTCGATACAGGCCCTCCGGTGCATGGAAGGGCGGGCCTAACACCTCTGGATCAGCATCCCACGCCCCCTGATGGCGAATACCGCGAAAGCGCGGTGACGCGGCCTGCAAGGCATCCAGCACCTCACCGACATCGCTACCCAGCATGAGATCAGCATGCCCGATGATCCCTGCACAAGCACGGAGATCACCGTAGATGCCGCTAGCCGATTGAGCGGCCACACCGTTCACATACTCGACCTCACCCACAGATTTGAGCGTTTCGCCATAGGTTCCGTTGTAGAACGCACCACACTCCATGAAGACGGTTCCGATGATGTTGTGACCACCGGTTAGGTGAGCGTGCAGCTGATCGAATGTGTAGTAGGCGTTGTCGACGAGTGCTGCGATGAAGTGGTGCCGCGGCTCAGGGAACATTGGTATCATCGGGCGCAAGTCCCACAGATGGTGGTGCGGATCGATAATGGGCAGGTCGGGTTCCAGGATCGCTTCGGTCATAGTGCAGGCTCGCTTCTTTCCGTGTTTTCCAACACTGGGCGATTCCAGCGCCTTAGTCGAGACATGGACCGCATGTTACACAGTCCAAGAGTAGAAAAGCGGGCAGCCTGGTAGGGCGTTCTGAACTTGCAAGCACAGCGTTGGATTGCCTTGAATTCATGCCCGGAGCGTACCGTCTTTTGCTGTGAGTAGGAAAACCCGCGCGCTTGGCTTGGCACATTCAAATGCGGGGTTCTGCTGATGCCTCTGCCGTCGGTTGTTAACGCTAGTTGGTGCAACAGACTGCACTCCTGCGACAGTCACGGGCAAAAGAATGCTCCAACACACAATCGAAACCCCAAAAGAGCGTGCGCAAAAACGCCTTCAGATCTTTGATCTT
>JBCBHD010000145.1:0-8079 GCA_038526115.1 Pseudomonadota bacterium
GGTCAACCGCTCCAGACAGCACCGGTGGACGGGTCGGTGTCGCCTTCGGGTTCTAACCTGTAAGGATGGGTCCGGTTGGCTTTTTGGCAGCCGGACCCAATCAATCATTGAGCTGGCATATACGGACCACGACGGGATGGCAGTTGCGTGTCATCAATGCCGAGCAAGCTCTTGTAGCAAAGTGCAATCATCGCAGGCGACCCGCTCGATATCCGCACAAACGCATCGCCGCGCTCATGAAAGCCCAGCACATAATCATCCTGATCGCTACGGTAGGACAGCAGATGCCCCTCTCTCACCAATGGATCACCGGGCTCTTGCCAAATCGACTGCACATCCACCGATAGCTCACTGGCCGCTTCATCGAGCGGCAAATCAACACCCAGCTCCCGTGCCTCCTTCAGCCGCGCCGAATTTTCCATCAGGTACGAAAGAACCATCGTGCCGAGCGAGAATTCCATCTTCGCGTTCATGCCCTGCCGACCGGGAATAGAAATGTCGGCCAAAAGGCCACCAGCCTCGAACATCTCTTCACCATATCGCATGACAAGCTTCGCGGATGCGGGAGCAGTGCTGTCAAAACCGATGACCGCGTAATCCGCCTCAGCAACATCCTGCGCATCAAGGAAGTTGCGGGTCTGCACCAACTTGCGCTCGTAGTACTCGTTGAAATCAGGAAGGATTTCCAACATTCTAATGTCCTATCTTTAGGAAGCCATCGTCTAGCGCATTCTGCACGCTGTACTTCGGATTGACACCTGTTGGATCCACAACCCTGTATTGCGTCCCTCCACCCGGTTGTCCGAACCACGGCGCTACAGGCGATTGCTCGACATGCAGGCCCGGCTGTGACGTGTACTTGTTCGCAGTACCGGTTGGCGGGCTTGCCAACGCTCTTTGCGGAATACCGTCACCAGCGGACCCCATGAACTGTCCGCCTGTATGGCCATACCGGTCCAGCTTGGTTCCAGGCGTAAGTGGACCCGTCTTTGGTGTACCGACGCCGCCATTGTTCGGCGGCCACCAGGTTGAACCATCCGGTTTCTTCCATCCTGCTGCTCTGGCGGCAGCATACTCGTCCTGAAAAGACTGCGGCATTTTGCGAACCGCGGCCTGCGTCTGACCAGCAGGCGTGCTGCGCGCCATCCGCGGCCCTGCTGCGAGCAAGGCGACACCGGCCACACCTTGAAACAGATCTCGATAGCCCGGGCCAATGGCGTCGCCGATCATGCCGAGCCCTTCGAACAGGCCTGCGCCTAGAAGGCTTACGCCTGCAAAGATGCCAGTCGCTGCGGCACCAGCAGCCACAGCAAACGCGCCCGCTCCCAGAAACGCACCTAAACCGAGAATTGTCAGGCCATCGCGTGTCCAGCTTTCCAGATCCCATATGAAACCTGTGGTGACGGTTTCCCCGCCAATCAGAACGTCTTCAGACCCCTGCTTAATATGCGCGCCGCACATCAGCTTCATCTTCAATCGCGAAGCTGGCTGAGTATTGATCAGAACCGTCTTCGATCCCTGGAACACCGGAACTGGCCCAGGCATCGGGAAATGGTTCATCGGTGAGCCTGAGCAGGGCGCAGCAAAATCGAGATTTGCCCGCACGGCAGGCCGCGTGTTTGTCAGGACATTGGGAGAACCCATTGCAATGACCCCCGACGGGGGGTCCGGCAACTCGAAGATAGTTTGTATTCCCGAAACAATGCCGGCCACTGACAGGCCGCCTGCAGCAACCGAGCCTGCGATAATGACCGCCGCCATGCCGCCCGTGGCTGCTGTTGCGGCGACGATAGCCGCGCCCACGACTGCGCCGAGGATGGCTCCCCCGATCATCGCCATAAGCCCAAATCCATGGGCGATCTGATCGCCCATGCGGGCCGCTGCGACGCCGTCCATTGCTGTTATCCTGCGCCGGATCGACTGTCCGGCTGTTAGTTTCAATCGTTTCGCTTGGCGTTATTTGCCTTGCGGTGGAAATACATCAGGTTGATCTTCAGCAAGGCGATCAAACTCAAGGCTGGCCATGACCTCCTGCCATGCTTTTTCTACATGCACCAAGTCATCAGGTCGTACCGTAAGAGTGCATATTATCGCAAGTGGCTTGCAATTGAAGTAGATCTGCCGAAGCAACATAGTGTTACCTTCATTCGACCAGGTGAATTCAACCCACGCCGCTTACCGACCGCGCACTTCCAGCCGATCCGACTTGCGAAATTCAAATTTCGGCAAGCTCTTGCGGCATTGCGCTTCCTGATCGGAGACATAGCGTTCGAACTTCTTGGCCCCCAACCCCGGGTCACGGGTGACAACAAAACTCGCTTCCTGTCCGCCTGGAGGTGCAGGAATGCGGAAGGCGACAATTGTCTGATCCGTCCAACTATCCGGTACTTCGAATAGCGCCTCATTCGTCCTGTATGCGGGCATTGATGCGATCCTTTCGAGGGTCGCCTAGTGCAGTTTTGACGCGTAATTCAACACCTTTGTCGATGCCATCGCAGTCAATCTGGCGGCAGTGGCAAGTGTTGACTGTGGGCTGGTATCTAAAGACCCATTGATCTGTTGAGACAAACCCGATCACCACGCCGCGCCACATGGAAACCGCGTGCTTCGACTGTGAAGCTTTCCACGCTTTGTCGGTCGCGGATCGGATTCGTGTGGTTGTAGTGAATGAAGTGAACTTTGCGGCGTTGCGGCTCGGGCAGCGGCTGCAATCGATCCATGGTCGCTTTCACCCTGGGATGAGGGATCTCCGACATGTCGCGACCCATGCCGTTTTCATCGACGAGCTCATTGTCATCCCAGAACGTCGCGTCGATGAAAAGGAAATCCGCTTCTTCCACGAGCTCTTCCAGCGAGCTTCCACTTGTTTTGGCAAATTCATCCCAACTGTCGAGATAGGGGATGTAGACTGCGCGCTTATCCGGAGTGGTGATACGGAAGCCGACCGTTTCGGAGAACTCATCACGGTGAGGCACAATGATTGGCTGCACTCTCAACGCATCGGATAGGACCGTGACTTGGCCTTCAGCCATTTCGGTGATCGCTATATTTCCCAATTCGACCAATTGGCTCCAAGGGCCGTTGCTGCGCAAGAATTTAGCCATACGCGGCATAGCGAATACCGGCACGTCCTTCGCACCGGCCGCTTCGCGACCAAAATAGGCCAAACCGAAATAGTGACCGATATGGGCATGGGTCAGAAAGACACCGTCGATCCTCAAGCCCGGCCTGGGCGGCTTTGTGCGGTCCAAACGCGTCGCCTGCTCCAGATCAGCAAGCTGCCGCGTGATCGCGGGCGTCGCATCGAAGAGGAAGCGCTGATCGTTCTCCCGGTCGATCAATCCCAGTGAACTTGGGTAAAGGTACTGTCCATTGTCGGTGAAACTGCCGATTTGCGGCGCGCCCGCATCCTGGCCTGCGCCCAGTACTATGAGTTCACGCTTGCAAGCGGGCTCGGCGAATGCCGGCCCGGAAACTAGCAATGAAACGCTGGCCAGGCTTGCACGGATCACTCGATCACGCGCCCGCGCACCATCACGAAATCGACATCTTCCAGAACCGTGACATCGCTGAGAGGATTGCCATCAACTGCGATGATGTCGGCGCTGAATCCGGCAGCGATCCGCCCAATTTCGTTCTCCATCCCGATGATTTCGGCAGCGACAGTTGTCGCACTGGCCAATGCAGCGCGGTCCGACATTCCGCTGGCCTTGAGCAGGGCGAATTCACCCGCGTTTTCGCCATGCGGGAACACCCCGGCATCTGTACCAAAAGCGATCTTCACGCCCCAGCCATCTGCGCGCGCGACAAGCGTATCAGCGAATTCGGCAACAGCGCGGATCTTCTCTTCGACCACGGGCGTGTAAAAGCCCTTGCCGAGGTTTTTCTTGATCCCTTCGAAAGCCATCAGCGTTGGCACAAGTGTAGTCCCGCTCGCATTCATCGCTTCGGCGGCAGCTTCGTCAATATACGTTCCATGTTCGATCGTGTGCACACCAGCCCGTGCGGCGGCTTCGATCCCCCGTGCACCGTGCGCGTGCGCGGCAACCTTGAGGCCAAGCAACTTTGCAGTGTCGACGATCGACTTCATCTCTTCGGCAGTAAAGTGCTCTTCCAGTCCTCTGCCCTGCTGGCTCAAAACGCCGCCAGTTGCAGTAATCTTGATCAGGTCAGCGCCGTATTTTGAGGCTTCACGCACCTTCTCTGAACATTCAACCGGACCGGTGCAGGTAAAACCTGAGGCCAGCACATCATTGACATGCTTGTGGAAGCCGTTGGTATCTCCGTGTCCGCCAACAATGCTAATGGTGCGCGCACTTGTCACAACCCGCGGTCCGGGAACAACGCCTTCTGCCGTAGCGCGGCGCAGCATCTGCGTAACCTGATCTGTGCGCGAACCCAAATCGCGCACGGTGGTGAAACCCGCCAGCGCAGTGATCCGCGCATTTTTCGCGGCAATTAGTGTGAAATATTCGGGCGGGGTGGTCGCTGCACGCCAGAATTCCCCGGAAGGGTCTCCAGAGAGATGCGTGTGAAGATCGATCAGACCAGGCAAGACAGTCTTGTCGGACAGATCGATAATCCTGTCCGCTACCAAAGTGCCTTCAGTTGATTCTGCCAAGACTTCGATATCGGTAATTCGACCATCTTCGATCAAGATCAGCGCAGGTCCGGTCGGCTCGCTATCTGCGTCAACGATTACGCTACCGGCGCGCACTGCAATTGTCTCCGCCGCGAGCGGAGCGGAAACGACCGCTGCAAGCGCTGCCACAGGAACCGCGAGATTGCTGAAGAATTTCATAAGTGTGCTCTCCCTTGCCGCTCTGATGCCGTTCCAATCCACTTGGCACAAGCCCGAAGCGCGCAAAGACGATAGCCGCAACACTGTTTGCCTTCCGCGATATGCTCGTTATGAACCGATGAAATAATCCACCAAACAGGGACAATATTCGCATGACCCTCCGGCTCAATAAACCTGCGACCTTCACTGCCGCGTTGTTCGCGACTGTATCGTTGACTGCAACGGCTCAGGCGCGCCCAATGACGCCAGAAGATGTTGCCAAGCTTGAAAGCGTCGGCGCCATGGCAGTGTCCCCTGACGGGGCAAGGATCGCTTACACAACTTCCAGCCTGCCTGATGTGACCGAAGGTGAAGACAATGGCGGGTTCAAGAGCGAGCTCAAGATTGCGACTGCCCCTGATGTGGATCGCGCATTTCTGCCAGATGATGTGAGTCCGGGTGGTGTTGCCTTCTCACCTGATGGCCGCATCGTCACGTTCCTTTGGGCAAAGGGCAAGGAAGATCGCGCTGTCTGGGGCGTTCCGGTTGACGGCGGAACCTACATGAAGATCGCTGCAGTCGAAGATACAGGCGTTCGGAGTTATCGTTTCAGTCCAGATGGCCGAACCATCTACATGCTCGTCGGACCCGGCGAAGACAAACAGCGCACAAAGCAGCGCAAAGCCGGCTTCAATTCGAAAGTCTACGAGGAGGAGTTCCGGCCTGCTCGGATGTTCGCCGCGACTGTCGGCACGGAAATTGACGAGAACCCACGCGAAATGCCTCTGCCAGGTTTTGTGAGCGCATTCGATGTGGGTCCGCAAGGACGCATCGGCATCGTCGAAACGGCCCCAACCCCGCTCGTCGATGACAGCTATACCAAAAAGCGGGTCAATATCATTGATATGGCAAGCGGCGATGTGACGGCTGTGGTCGAAACACCGGGCAAGATCGGCGATGTCGAAATATCGCCAGATGGTTCGATGCTTTCTTTGATCGCGGGCGTCGACATGAACGATCCGGCCGCCACCACACTCTACATGGTCGATACGGCCAGCGGCGCGTTCACGCCAGTGAACGAAGGAGCTGCCGAAGCAGCCACCGATACTGAGTGGCTTGCCGATGGAAGGCTGGCTGTAACAGTGGACGTAGGCGCGCAGTCCGTGCTTCGCTTCTACAATGCCGATGGCAGTCTTGCGGAAGAAATTGATCCGGGCGCGCTGATCCTGACAGGCGTCGAAGCCAATGGCGGAACTCTTGCCGTTCGTGCTGATACCCCTGCGCATCCAAGCGAGTTGTTCGTTTTGCGTGACGGCGCGTTCCAGCGCTGGACCAGCCACAATCCCTGGCTTGCTGATATCGATATGGGCGAGCAGCGCACCTATAGGTATACCGCTCGTGACGGTCAGGAAGTCGAAGGCGTTCTGATCCTGCCAGTCGGCGGCGTTCCTAATGGCGGCGCTCCAACAATCATGAACGTGCATGGCGGACCGGAAGCGCACGAAAGCAATGGCTGGCAAACCGCCTATTCAAAGCCGGGCCAGATGGCTGCTGGCAAAGGCTACGCGGTGTTCCTGCCGAACTATCGCGGCTCGACAGCGTACGGCACGGCATTCTCGAAGCAGCATCAGGACAACTACACCGATCCTGAGTTTACGGACATTGTCGATGCCAAACGCGCTCTGGTCGCCGAAGGGATTACCGATAACGATCGCACGGGTATCACCGGCGGATCGTATGGCGGCTATGCCAGCGCATGGGGCGCGACTTACCACTCAGCGGAATACGCAGCATCTGTGATGTTCGTCGGAATCTCGAACCAGGTGAGCAAGTTCGGCACCGGCGACATTCCATACGAAATGTACAACGTGCACAGCCGCAAATGGCCGTGGGACGATTGGGTAAAGATGCTCGAAGTGTCTCCAGTTTATCATGTCGACAAAGCCAACACGCCGACGCTTATCATGCATGGTGAAGAGGATACTCGCGTCGATCCGGGTCAGAGCCTTGAGCTTTATCGTTCGCTCAAGGTGCGCAAACCTGATGTTCCTGTTCGGATGGTGTTCTATCCGGGTGAAGGTCACGGCAACCGCATGGCTGGAAGCCGTTACGATTACAGCCTTCGGATGCTCGAGTGGTTTGATACGTACCTAATGACTGGCGATCGCCGTGCAGAAATGCCTGGTCCACGCCCGCAATTGGCTGAGGGAGCCAAGGGTTCTCGCCCGAGCGACACCGAGGATGACAACGAGGATTGATGTGCCTTTTCGGCGCACGCCCATCCGGGCGCGCGATTTCCTCGCTCTCGCGACCTGAAGATCGCATCGCTGCGGACGGGCGGTAGCCCTTACGGCTGCCTCGCAGCCGATTATTGCAAAACCAAATGCCGTCTTATTGGGGCCGCGCTATGCAGCTGCGCATCTCTCAGAACGTATATCCGATCCCAATGCCGCCGATGAACTGATCCGCGCTGCCGCGTACTGAAGTGTAGGGCGTATCAGCCGCATCCCCTACCAATCGGGAATACCCGCCAATCGCATAGACATTGAAACCGCCGTCCAGAAGATCGCCACCGAGATCGAAGGTCGCTATCGCGGTCAAACCGACGCTGTTGATTCCTCCATCAGCATCAAAACGCGGAAGCCCGCTCGCCGTGCTCTGAGCCGGGCTCACCGAGTAGTAATACTCCGCGAAATCGTCATCGACGAATTGCGCGCTTGCGGCCAATTGCAAGGCAGAGCCACGCCCCATGGGAGTAAAGTAGGAGACGCTCGGCTCCACCAGCATCCCGTCATGTGCGCCGAGCACGTCCCATCGCGCTGAAGTGGAAATGGTCAGTCGATCGAAGCGATTCAGCATCGCAGGAAAACTGACCCCGCCATTCACACCGACTTCGAGCGCAGTATCGAGCCTTCCCGCCGCAGCGACCACATCATCGCGGATGCGGTTGTCGCGATCATTCCTGAAACGAAATGATGGACCAAAAGACACACTGGTCCCCCGTACGCCCTGCCCCGGTGGCTGAGATAAAACATCAAGGTTGAGGCCCGGCCCGTTAGGACTGATGCCCACACCGCCAACGCGCCCAACGATCAGGGGCAAAGGAAACAGGACGTAATCATCGGAGCCGGAATAGCTCGGAACCAATCCAGCACCGACTCCGAGAGTGATCCACGTGTCATCAATTACCGAATCCCCACTCGCTACGCCCGGTGGTGGACCACCATGAGATGGCCCTTGTCTAGGGCGCTCCTGCGCTGACTCAATAAGATCAAAAGACGCTTCGCTCGGCGCGTTGG
>JBCBHD010000146.1:0-8027 GCA_038526115.1 Pseudomonadota bacterium
GGTCGATCGCTTTTTCGATTTTTGCTTGCCGCTCAATCATCAGGCGCTGGATGGCCGGGTTTGGCCGCGTGCGAGCCGCAATCAGATCAGAGAAGCCGATATTGGGGTTGCAAGCCCCGCCACACTGTATGGATGCGAGAGGCTGGGTGATTGTCTCTCTTTCACCGCGAGCGAGATCTGCCAGATCACCGTCAAATGCGTTGTAGCGGGTGCGTTCAGTCTTGTTCAGAAGCTTCGTCACATCCTCGCCAGCATATTGCGCGATGTGAGAGCGAACATCGTCGAAATCCGCGAAGTAGTATGGCGCAGCCTCTTCATAAATACGGCTGATCCGCAGCGAACCACCACCGCCTTCGACGCCGCGGAGCGAGTTTACAAACTCCTCACCTGCGAGTGACAGCAAGGCATCCACATTGCGTCCGGTGTAGGCAATGCGCTGGATCGATGGGCCGCCAATTACGCCACGCCAGAAGCCGTACATCACTTTCGGGTCGGACCAATTGGCATAGACAATGCGTTCGCGAATATCGCGCGGCGAAAGCTCGACACCTTTGATCGTAACGAGTTTGGCATCATCAAGCGGTGCGGCATTTGAACCAAAAGCGCGCTCGGCTGGTTCAGTAAGCGGGTATTCCTTGGCCAGCGCTTCGATCACAGCAACATTGTGCAGGTTGAGCCAGAAAGCCAACTGCTCGTTGCGAGGAATGCTTGTCAGATCAAGGTCGCTTCCTGCGCGCTCCAGATCAGCTCGGTAATCGGTCAGAGCTTGTCGGATTTCTGGCGAGATGAATGAAAATGCGACCCGGTTCCCTTCAAGGCGATAGCGGGACTCGTGACCGTAAATCCGCCGCGTGCCTGTGCGCGATTGAACGCTTCCCGGTGTCTCTCGGATCGATGGACCCATCGGAATAACAAACCATGCCAGCGCATCATTCCAGTGCTCATAGTCAATGCGGTGCTCGCGCCGGTTGGAGGCTGGTGCAAACTGTTCAAGCGCATTGGAGCGGCTGGCCTGGCCGGACTGGCTGATACCCTGAGCCGCGATCACCGGGGCTCCATTGCTACTTTCGGCGGCAAGCGGGGTGCCGAGGCAAGCCGCGAACAGGGCAGTGCTGCTCGCAAGGTAGACCGAAATTTTCGCATGCTTCATCGTTTGGCTCCTTTGAATGACATCGAACGACCTTCAGTTCGCTCGATCGCTTTCGACCCCGCTTACTTTACGCGATATCATCTCATGATCCGGACCAGTCGTTAGCCCGCACAATGCGACATCTGTTTTATTCCACTTCGCCTTTGTTATCCGGATCTCCTGGAAGATCGATATTGCTGAAAGTCACCGTTCCGGTGCGAACGCCTTCACGGATCATGATATCAAACTTGCGCCGCCTTTGTTGCAGCATTGTCGCCATGGCGGGAGGAACGCGCATCCCGCCAGTGCCGAAGATCGGGGGTTGCCGCGCACCGCCTGAAATGTCGGCGATGTCATGCTCGCGCACCGTTGCTTCGAACTTGCTGGTCTTGTCCAGAATGGCTTGCACATCGCCATTGGCGTACTCGGCGATGTGATTGCGAACATCGGTTTCCATGTTCGGGAAAAAGAAGGGCGCGGTCTCCGCATACAAGGTCGAGACTTGCAGCTTGCTCCCATATTTCTGCGTGCCGCGCAGCGAATTCACGAACTCACGCGCCGCTTTGTCGAGAAGCTGGCTTACATTCTTTGCGTTGAATGCTTTTCTTTGAAGAGCCGGACCGCCGATCTCACCGCGCCAGAACCCATAGATGACTTTCGGGTTTTTCCAGTGACGATAGACGATCTTTTCGCGGATATCCCGAAGGCTCATCGCGATGCCTTTGACAGTGATGAACTTGGCTTCATCAAGCGGGGCGCCATCCAGCTCAAACTCACGCGGCTGGCGCATCGGCCAATTCAGCGCGATCTGTTCAACCAACGCAACGTTATGCAGGTTGAGCCAATAAGCCAGCTGCTCATTGCGGGGCAGAGACTGGATATCCAGTCCGTCCGCAACTGATTGCAGGTCTTGGCGGTATTCTGTGAAGCTGGCCTTTATCTCGTTGTTCATGAAGGAAAACGCCATCAGCGAGCCTTCAAGCCTGTAACGCGAGACGTGCCCGTATTGGCGGCGCGTTCCGAAAATCGGATCGGGTCTGCCGGGGTTCTTCCGAAGAGACGGGCCCATCGAAAGGACAAGGCTCGACATCGCCTCATCCCAGATCGAATAGTCGATCGTGTGGTCAATCGGGTTCTGGCCGGGCGCAAAGGCTACAAAAGGATCGGAAAGTGATTGCTGGGCCGATGTCTCCGCCGATTGCGCCGGCGCTATAGCCCCTATTGATGCGGGGGCAGCAAGAAGAGCAGCGGCGAAAATGCCCCCGGTAAGACGAAGAAGCCGCTCTGGCTGTGTTCTGCGGGATCGGATCATTCAACTTCGCCTTTGTCTTCGGGATCACCCGGCAAATCGATATTATCGAAGAAAATTTCGCCCGTTAGCTCACCTCGACGCCGCATCACGTCAAGCTTTTGAGCGCGCTGTGCCAGCAGCCTTTGCATTGCCGGCGGAACACGAAAACCGCTGCCGCCAGTGCGACCGGTGGACAGTCCCGTTGGGCTGATCGAGTTGACCATATTGAAGGTTGGTTGCCGTGAACCACCCGCGAGATCGGCGATCCTGTATTCGCGCACGGTCGCTTCAACCGTATCAGTCTTTTCCAATATCTCGCGAACGGGTTCCTTTGCGAACCGGGAGATGTGCTGGCGGATGTCGCTGTCGAAATCCGGGAAGAAGAATGGCGCGGCTTCTTCAAACAGTGTCGCGACCTGCAAGCGACTGCCACGCTTTTGCGTCCCGCGCAGTGAATTCACAAATTCGCCCGCCGCACGGTTTAGCAAGCGATCCACGTTGTCAGCGTTGAAGGCCTCTCGCTGCATCGCGGGCCCACCGATCTCGCCACGCCAAAAGCCGTAAATGACGCGTGGATCGCGCCAATGCCGGAAAACAATCTTCTCGCGAATATCACGCAGGCTCAGAGCGACGCCTTCAACCGTGATGAAACGGGCATCGTCCAGAAGAACGCCATCGATCTCTATCTTGCGCGGCTCGCGGACGGGCCATTCATAAGCGATTTGTTCGATCAGCGCGACATTGTGGAGATTGAACCAATACGCCAATTGCTCATTACGCGGGAGAGACTGGATATCGATCAGCTCCGCTGTGCGCTGAAGATCTTCACGATATTCGGTAAAGCTCGCTCTGACCTTACGATCGAAGAAGCTGAAGGTGACCATCGCCCCTTCCAGCCGGTAGCGCGAGCGATGGCCGTACTGACGCCGCGTGAGGAAAGATGGTTCAGGTGAACCGGCCGTCTTGCGATTGGAGGGCCCCATGGAGACAACGAGATTTTCGAGGGCGTAGTCCCAGATCGAATAGTCGATTGTGTGATTGATGGGATCGCGTCCCGGAGTGAACACACTCAACGGGTCGTTGCCTGAGACAACATTGGCGGTTTGGCTGTGATCGGGGGCGTTGGGGGCTTGCAATGCCGGTCTGGCCGAATACGCAAATTCAGCAGAAGTTTCCGCACCAGCTGGCCCACTGAGCGCAGCAGCGACCGTGATTGCACCAAAGACCCCCAAAGGTCTGTGCAACTCAAAACAAGGCATGCGGTTACTCCACCAACCGATTGACCTGACTTCGTTACTACAATGTCGATGCTATTCATAACGTTCCATGAATACAGCACCCATACGAAACAGGGCCGCGCGAATTGTTTCGCACGGCCCTGCATTGGGGATCAGATTAGCGGACGCGTCTATTCGACTTCGCCATTCTCGTCGTCTTGGCCCGGAAGAGAGATGTTGCTGAAAGTCACGGTGCCGGTGCGGCCTTCGCGAATGATCTTCTGGAACTTCTGCTCGCGCTGAGCGAGCAGGCGCGCCATGCTCTGCGGAATGCGGAAGCGCGTGGCGACACCGTCTGAGGTGATATTCTGAAATGTCGGTTCGCGAACACCGCCAGCCAGATCAGCGATGTCATATTCGGTGATCGATGCTTCTGTACGCGTGGTCTGGCTGAGGATTGCCTGGACATCCTCATTGGCAAACTGCCCGAGATGCGCGCGAAGGTCGCTGTCGAAATTCGGGAAGAAGTAGGGGGCAGCCTCTTCGTAGATCTTGGAGACCTGCAGTTTGCTTCCTGCCTTTTCCGTCCCTCTCAGGGAGTTCACGAAATCGCGAGCACCGCGATCGAGCAAGCGGGAGACATTATCGGCGTTGAAGGCTTCACGCTGGATCGAAGGGCCACCAATGTCACCGCGCCAGAAGCCGTAGATGACCTTTGGATTTTGCCAGTGCTTGTAGACGATTTTCTCACGGATATCGCGAGGGCTCATGGCGATCCCTTCGACCGTGATGAACTTGGCTTCGTCAAGCGCGACACCGCCAATCTCGATCTCACGCGGCTGACGGACCGGCCACGCATTCGCGATCTGCTCAATCAGCGCGACATTGTGGAGGTTGATCCAGTAAGCGAGCTGTTCGTTGCGCGAAAGTGCCTGGATGTCGATCTTTTCAGCGGTTGCTTCGAGATCCTTGCGGTACTCGGTGAAGCTTCCGATCACTTCGGGGTTGAGGAACGAGAACATCACTCGTGTGCCTTCGAGCCGATAGCGCGAAACGTGGCCATATTGGCGCCGCGTGCCGAAGCTCGCGTCAGGGCGAGGGGCACCCTGTCGCAAAGATGGCCCCATCGAGACGACGAGGTTCTTCATCGCTTCATCCCAGATCGAGTAGTCGATCTTGTCGGCATTGGGGGTGTCGCCGGGAGTGAAGGTTTCAAAACCGGCATCGCCAGTTTGCGCAGCGGCGGGGACTGAAAGCGCAAGCGCGCTTGCACCGAGAGCGATGGAGAGGGCCTGAATACTGGAACGACGGAGGAAACTGGTCATGGTCTAAAGTCCTTCCTGATCGTCTCGGCCGTTCTTGCGCGGCCGTGAAACGGGGGGTGATCGGGTGGGGGAAGGATCGAAAAATGGATCGACTGATCCTGGCCCCTGTACCGCTGTTATAGCTCAGAAAGACATACGCGTGGGGCCGCCAATCGGTTTCAGTGTGTTATTCATCGAACACACCTGCCGTTGGTCGGGGATGAATGTTGTACGGGCAAAACAAGGGGCGAGCGATCCTGCGGATGCTCGCCCTTGAATAGAAACCTGCGTGGCGCTTACTTCGGCGCTAGCACCATCAGCATCTGACGGCCTTCCAGCCGAGGGAATGCTTCGACCTTGGCGATCTCGTCGACATCGGCCTGCACTTTCTTCAGAAGGTCCATGCCGAGATGCTGGTGTGCCATCTCACGACCGCGGAAGCGCAGAGTCACTTTGACCTTGTCGCCATTCTCGATGAATTTGTTCACGTTCCTCATCTTCACGTCATAATCGTGCGTGTCGATGTTCGGACGCATCTTCACTTCCTTGATATCCTGCGTCTTCTGCGTCTTGCGCGCCGCGTTTGCCTTTTTCTGGGCTTCGTAGCGGTACTTGCCGACATCAAGGAATTTGCACACCGGCGGATCGGCGTTGGGCGAGACTTCGACGAGGTTCAGCCCCTTGTCGTTGGCCTGCTCGACCGCTTCGTTGGTGAACATCACGCCAAGGTTTTCGCCTTCGTCATCAATAACGCGGACCTTGGGGGATTCGATAAACTGGTCGTAACGCGGACCGCTTTTCCGTGGCGGTTGCATAGAGCGACGAGGTGGACGGGCTATGTTTGATCTCCTGTTGTAGCCTGAGTCTTACTGGCGGCTATGTAGGGGCAACGGCAGGGAAACGCTAGCGGAGTCTGCGAGCACTAAAGTTGGACGCCCCAAGAGAGTTTTGGGATCTCGATTAGCCTGAAGCCGACCACGCGCGGCAACAGCCATAATGCGAAGGTGAAGAAAAACGCGCCGAAGACGACTGCGAAGGAAGCGAGCCTCCAAGAAACCGCCTTTTCCCTTGACCGGAACACGGATGAGTCTGCGATCGGAAGAGCCATGAATGCGAGCATAATTACGACGACGCTCGGCCAGAGCATCCCGACAGTGTACTTGTCTCCAAAAACTTGCCCGAACAGCAGAGCAAACATGGCATAGGACGAGGCCAAGGAAGCTGAAGCGAAGGGAATCCAGTTCCAAACGATTGGTCGTCTTTGCCTCAGTGGCAGAAATACCCCGATGAAGGCCGTTATGACGACAAGGACAATTGCATGCCAAATCGTGACTGTGTTCCAGACGTAGATAAGTGGCTCGAATCTCATCACGCCGCGTCGCGATAAAGCGGGAATGTGACCAATTTGCCCTTTGCGGGTAGCACGGCATCAATCCGTTCGGCCGGCTGAAGCGCGCTGAGAATCTCAGGCGCGGCAGCGTCCATGCCACCGGTGTAAGCGCCAAAGGCTGGAGCGATCATCCGGTCGCCGCGTCCTTGCGCACGGCTCACAACGCCGCACGGCCGGGCTATGTGGCGATTGCGGACCCGAACCCGCATCTTGGGGTGGTAGTGGCCGGAAAGTTCAGGACGGGTCTCGCCTGACTTGGCTTCGTGACGCAACACGATGCCGCTCAACTCCATTTCTTCGACCAGTGCCGCACCAAAGGCTCGATGCATCTGCTCGTCGTGATTCCCTGTGATCCAGACCCAGTCGAGCGCGCGGGTCAGCGAATCGAGCATTCCAGCCGCATAGGGATCGAGCCGGTGCGTGCCCGCATCGTCATGGAAATTGTCGCCCAGTGTAATCACACGCCGTGCACCCGTTGTTTTCACGGCATCCGCCAAACGCTCCAGCGTCTCGCGGCTATCATAGGGTGGAAGCATCTGACCGGTCTGCGCGTACCAGCTGCCTTTCTCCAGATGCAGGTCGGCGACCAGCAGCGCACGCTCACGCGGCCAATACAGTGCATTGTTCTTCAGCAGAACCAGCTCTTCTCCGGCGAAGTCCATAGGTGCGAACGAAACGGGAACCATGGGTGGGAATTGCCGCGCCTTGCTGGCAATTGCAAGCATCCAGTGACCAATGATTCAATTGACTTGATTTGTGTCAAAGCGGATTGACACTTTCAGCCTCATCGCGTTGGTGCGAATTGTATAGGCAATAAGGGATGGGCATGACCGATTGGACGGGACACACGCAAAAGGCGCGCGATTGGTTTGAAAGCTTGCGAGACCAGATCTGCGCAGCGTTTGAGGCCATCGAACGCGAAGCGGGTTCGGATGCAGCGTTCCAATACACCCCGTGGAGCCGTGACGAAGAAGGCAATGATGATCCCGGCGGGGGTGTTCAGGGACTGATGAAAGGCAAAGTGTTCGAGAAAGTCGGCGTTAACGTTTCAACCGTGCGCGGCACCTTCTCTGAACAATTCGCCAGTCAGGTGAACGGCGCGAGCGTCGAGCATCCTGGATTCACCGCCACCGGCATCAGTCTGGTGGCGCACATGCACAACCCGCATGTTCCCGCGGTGCACATGAACACCCGCTTCCTCACCACACAGGCAGCATGGTTTGGTGGCGGCGCGGATTTGAACCCGCCAATCCCCAATGACGAGGATACTGAAGAATTCCACGCCAGCATGCGTGCCGCCTGCGCCGCTCACAACCCGACCTATTATGAGCGCTACAAGAAATGGGCGGACGAATATTTCTACATTCCCCATCGCGAAGTGCATCGCGGGGTTGGCGGGATATTTTACGACCATCTCGAATGCGATGATGATCCAAGCTGGGATCGCAATTTCGCCTTCACGCAGGATGTCGGCAAAGCCTTCCTCGACATCTACCCCAAGCTGGTGCGCAAGCGGATGGAGAGCGACTTCAACGATGCCGATGTCGCGCAGCAGCTGGAGTATCGCGGGCGATATGCCGAGTTCAATCTAGTCTATGATCGCGGTACGATTTTCGGCCTGAAGACAGGCGGTAATATCGACGCGATCCTTATGAGCTTGCCGCCACGGGCGACCTGGAGCTAGCTGGCCTTATAG
>JBCBHD010000147.1:0-7947 GCA_038526115.1 Pseudomonadota bacterium
CCCTTTTTGCTCGCCTGCCTGCACCAAAACTCGCTGATAGCGGGTTTCTTGCGCTGAATGTGATGCTGGCCGTCTATATCGGAGCCAGTCTGGTCGGTGGCAGCATGGCCGATGTGCTGACCGAAACTGCCATCGCGAGCGTTGCTGTAGTCGTCGCACGATTGGCAATGATGCGCTGGCTCCCTGCCATCGGTATCGCAGTGTTTCTCCACGGCATGTATGATGCGATCGTCGGACCACACACGGGTGTCGCCGATTGGTATCCGCCACTCTGCGCCGGGTTCGATTTTGTAGTTGGCGTGGGATTGGTGGTTGTGCTTTGGCGCAGGACCAGAGCAGCCACGGACTAATCCTCTTCCACAGCCTTCAGCAAACGCCGCTCCATCGGAGCCAGCACTCCGGCCAGTTCATGTCCGCGCTTGAGCACTTGCCCATGTTCTCCGAACAGCGTCCACATGCCCTGCTTGTTGCGCAAAGCGGGACGTTTCTCGACCCGCGCTTGAGGTCGTTCGGCGGTGCGACGAAAGGCCGCAAATGTGGCCGCATGGCGATCGAAGTCCATGGCGTAATCGCGCCACTGTCCAGCGGCGACCATCCGACCATAAAGGTTGAGGATGCGTTGTAATTCATCGCGATCGAAGCCGACCTGTCGGCCACCTTGGCCGGGAAACGCAACAATCTGACCAGCAGAACCAGCCCCAGAAGCTGAAACCATCAGTCGTCAGTTCCGCTTTTCTTGGCGATTTCCGGCTCAACCGGGAGCGGCGCGCCCATGCCTGTCTTCAGTTCCGCGATCTCGGCTTTGAGTGCAGCGAGTTCGCCTTCGAGCTTTTCGATGCAATCGTTGCTGGGATCACAGGGATCGTCGGACGGCGTGCCGTAGGGGATGAACTCCTTGATCCATTCCTCTGCCGGGATCAGCGTAGAACGCGCTTTGAGCCCAACCATCGTTGCACCTTCGGCTACATCTTCGGTCACAACCGCATTAGCGCCAACCCGTGCACGCTCACCGATGACAATGGGGCCGATGATCTGCGCTCCCGATCCGATAATCGCATTGTCCCGGATGGTTGGGTGGCGTTTGCCCCCTTCCCCGTTTGTGGGATTGGTACCACCCAATGTAACACACTGATAGATGGTGACATTATCGCCAATCTCGGCCGTTTCTCCGATCACCGTAAAGCCATGATCGATGAAGAAGTTTTTTCCGATCGTCGCACCCGGATGGATGTCAATTGCCGTTAGCAATCGCCCTAAGTGGTTCACAAACCGAGCGAGAAAATAGAGCTTCGCATCAAACAGCCAGTGCGCCACGCGGTGAAATCCGAGCGCCCATACTCCTGGATACAAAAGGATTTCCCAGCGTGATCGCGGTGCGGGATCACGCGCGTGAATGGAGTCGAGGTAGGCTTTCAGCCGTTCCAGCATGGCATTCTCCTCCCATCAATCGCATGCAAATGCAAATGGGGTTCACAGCAAGCGGTGCTGTTCCGGCCCTTGCAAAGCTTCCAGCGCAGCACGCCAAACAGACATGGTGGCCGGAGCCTGCCGTTCAAGGCTGATGCGATCAATCGTCGCAATTAGAGCTTCCAGCGCAGCAAAGCTGCGCTGAGTTCGCGGCACCAGATACCCCGCCGCACCATCAGCGAGAGCAAGCCCGCGTCGGCCTGCCAGCGTTTCAAGCAAATCAGCTGCCATCGTGTCATCAGGGTCGCCAATCTCAAGCTGCAATGAACCGCCCAGACGGGAACGGAGATCAGGAAGCGCAATGTCCCATGGCCTTGCGTTGGAAATCAGGAGCAAGTGCCCGCCCGCATTCGATCCGCCTTGCTGAATGGCATTCCAACGATGAAATAGCTCGGTTTCATCAAGCAAATCCGCTCCGTCGATCACCTCAACGCCATGCTGGCCAACCCAGCGACCGATCAGCGATTTTCCTGACCGCGCAGGCCCCGTCAGAACCGCAGTCCCGAATGGCCAGGAACCCGGCTCCTGCAGGGCCTCAATCACCGCTGCATTGGCATTGCCGACCACGATGCGTTCTGGCGCGCCCTCGCTACCCAGTTCCAGCGGTAGAGCGATTTGTGAAACAGGTTTGCGGGCGTCAGCCATCGTCAGCACACCCGTTCAGCGGCTGATAGCGAGCGCGTTTGCACCCTGACGGACCGCAAATCCTCGCGCACGCAGCGCTCCGGCAAGCTCTTCCAGCGAACCGGCGAAGCTCACACTCATCACGGACGTTCCGCCCATCGCGGTGCTGGTTACCGAAAGCGAACGAACACCTGGCGTTCCACGGACACCAGACAGTGCCGCATCGAAGCTGACAGGATCCGGCGTGGAGAACTGCACCACAATGTTGCGCACTGCCATTGCCGGAGGTGCAGCGGGTGCATCCGGCTGCGTCGTCGCCTGCGGATTGGAACCCGCCTGGCTTGCCGCTGCCGCAGCGGCCTCACGATTTCGGATTGCGCGACCGATGGCGATCAATCTGGCAATGGCCGGATCAACAGCGCCAGAACCACCGACTCGCAAAGTCGGGTCAGGTTGCAGTTTGCCGTCGGCCAGCGCTTGCGAAAAAATCCCATCCATCCGCTCGACCGCTTCGTTGAGCATCTCGGGCAATTGCTGCGGGCCATTTGCCGAAAGCTCAAAGCTCTCCAGCACTTTGCTGTCAGGGCCATAGCGTGCCGTAAAGCGCCCCGTGATCGGACCGCCGGGAAATTCGTGTTCCAGCCGCGCAATCGGCACGAGCGCGTCAGCAGCACTGTATTGATCGAGGATACTCCGCCACCAGGCACGGCTTCTGCGGCCAGTCTGACCGTAATTGAGCAACAGCGAATCGCCTCCGGCTCCGCTGGGTCTTACATAATCGATCCGGCTGGTCCCCGGATTGAACTCCGCCCACGCATTCTGCCAGGGATTGCGCATTTCAAAGGTGGTGTATGTGCCACCACTAACCGTTACCGGCAGCAGCAGCATCGGAGCAGAACTGCGTTGCCGCGCGGCCCCGCCGAGATAACGCCCTGCTCTTTGGCGATCGAACACCACGCCGAGGGTCGCAATGTAGCGCTTTGGGCCGATCCGTTCGCGTTGGATCACAATCGCGGACACCATCGATTCGAGCTGACCGTCCGAGATCGCTGGTCCATTAACCTTGCGCCAGGCTTCGCGCTGCGCCTGTTTCCATGCTTTTTGCCGCGCCTCTTCCCCCGTGTCGCCGCGCATGTCGACTTCTATCCCGCGGACTTCGATGTCAGAACTGGAGGCAGTTGGCGCGATCCCCCGCTCTCCAGAAACCTGCGCCATCACCAGAGCATAGCCGCCGCCAAGCAACGCGAGTGCGATCACCGTGGCCAAAAGCCAGCGAACCGAGGGTATCGCTCGGAAAAGGGCCTCGGATACCGGGCCTGAAAGGGTGCGTGCCGCCGTCATCGGGGAAATCGAGCGCCTTTTGCCTAAAGGCGAGTGGAATTCCAAGCGCGAATGGGTAAACGCATGGGCATGCGTGGCAAAAATTCCCCATATACTTACGAGCAAGCCGGTGTTTCGATCGAAGCAGGCAATGCTTTGGTCAAGGCGATTGCACCTCTCGCGAAGGCCACGGCGAGGCCTGGCGCAACCAGCGAACTCGGAGGATTCGGTGGCTTTTTCGATCCGAAAGCCGCTGGCTATCAGGATCCCCTGCTTGTCGCCGCAAATGACGGAGTTGGCACAAAACTCAAGCTCGCGATCGATGTCGATCGCCATGACAGCGTCGGGATCGATCTCGTGGCCATGTGCGTCAATGATCTGATCGTTCAGGGCGCGGAGCCGCTGTTCTTCCTCGATTACTTTGCGACCGGGAAGCTGGAGAACGGCGTGGCGGAGCGAGTCGTTGCCGGAATTGCCGATGGCTGCAAGCAGGCAGCCTGCGCGCTCATTGGCGGTGAAACGGCAGAAATGCCGGGAATGTATGCCGATGGAGATTACGATCTCGCCGGCTTTTGCGTCGGCGCGGTTGAGCGCGGAGAACAGCTCACTGGCGAGCGTGTGGCCTCGGGCGATGTCCTGATTGGGTTGGCCAGCTCTGGCATCCACTCCAACGGCTTCTCGCTGGTGCGCCGCCTTGCTGCCGATTTCGATTGGGCCATGGATGCCCCTGCCCCATTCGATCCGGAACGCAAGCTGATTGATACTCTGATCGAGCCTACCCGAATCTATGTCGAAAGCTTGCTGCCGATCATCCGTGATGGGCTGGTGCACGGCTTGGCACACATTACCGGCGGTGGTTTGCTTGAGAACATCCCGAGGATTCTGCCGGAGGGCGCGCATGCCGCAGTCAATGCCGATAGCTGGCGCCAACCCGGCCTGATGGCATTCCTTCAGGAACAAGGCAGTATCGCCCCTGAAGAAATGGCACGGACCTTCAATTGCGGTGTTGGTATGATGCTCGCCGTGGCACCCGACGCGGAAGCCGAAGTGACCGAAAGGCTTGCGGCGGCAGGTGAGACCATTGTCCCCGTTGGCACCATCGAAGCCGGAAAACGCGGCTGCACGGTTCGGGGATCATCCGGCACATGGGCCTCTGCCGAAGCGTGGGAGGCGGTTCACCTTGGCTGAAAAGGCCAGGATCGCTGTCTTCATTTCAGGTGAAGGCACCAACATGGCAGCGCTGCTCTATGCCAGCAGGCTCGAATCGTGTCCCTATGAAATCACACTCGTCGCCAGCAATGTCGCTGATGCTGGAGGGTTGGCTCTCGCCGAGCTTGAGGGAATTGAGACCTTCATCCATTCGCACAAGGGGCATTCGCGTGAGGAGCACGACGCCGCGATGGAAGCGGCCGTCCACAACGCCGAGGCAGAATACATCGTGCTGGCCGGATATATGCGCATTCTGTCGGACAGTTTTGTTGAACGCTGGGACGAGCGAATTCTCAATATCCACCCTTCACTCCTGCCCAAATACAAAGGCCTCGACCCGCATGGGCGAGCGATTGCGGCTGGGGACAGTCATGGCGGGGCCAGTGTTCACCTGGTGACCCCGGAACTGGATGCTGGAGAAGTGCTGGCGCAAACGAAAGTCGCCATCGCGGCGTATGATAATGCCGCATCGCTTCAAGCCCGCGTAAAGCTGGCCGAACATCAGCTCTATCCTCGAGCGGTGGCCGATTATGTGTCGCGTGGAAATGATCCAGAATACCTGCACCGCAAAGTCCGAGAGGTGGCACTTGCCTTGCCCGAAGCGTCAGAGCGTGAAAGCCACGGCTCCCCCGGATTTCGCGTTGGCAGCGAAAAGTCGGGTAAATTCTTCGCCTATTTCAGTGATCGACACCACGGTAGCGAACACATTGCCTTATTGGTCAAGACAAGTGGGATGGATGAGCTCTTGGGCCTGATCGAAGCCCAGCCTGACATCTACTACAAACCCGCCTTTTATGGCGCGAGCGGATGGGTCGGACTGATCCTGAACCGTCCCGGTGTCGATTGGGCGCATGTCGAAGAGTGGCTCCAGCGCAGTTGGCGTGCCGTTGCCCCGAAAAGGCTCACAAAGCTGCTCGATGCGGCGGACATGTTCTGATGGCCACACCAGCGCGAGACCATCTGCTTGCTCGCGGACCGATGGCAGAGCGCGCCAATGGTTTTCTCGCAAAAGCATGGAACCGTGGTTGGCTGCCGTCGCCATCTCTCGATCCCAATGAGCTGTGGGAGTTAGCCTCAAAGTCTTTTGGAGAGCGTGCGCAAGAAGCCGAAATCGGCGGGCGAAGGCCGGAAGATGTCGCTGACTTTCGTTTGCGTCTCCAGAATCTAACAAAGGCTATCAACGAGGAAGCTGATCTCAATCCGCTGGGCCGTGCCATGGCGCATGGTCAGTTGATGCGAGTGATCCGTTCGCGCCTGCAATTTGGTGATTTATGGACCCGGCAACCGGAATTGCTAGCAACCAAGCTCGCTCCACCCATCGTAGTCATCGGGCATATGCGCAGCGGGACCACCCGTATTCACAAGCTGCTGGCTGCCGATCCAGCGCACTCGCATACGCGCTACTGCGATGCCTGGCATCCAGTGCCGGGCAGCCGGGGAATGCGCCGGATCAAGGGCGCGTTTGATCTAGCCATGCTGGGTTGGCTCAATCCGTGGTTGCAATCGATCCACCCCATGGCCAGCGGAGAGGTTGAAGAAGAGCTGGCTTGGATTGCAGCGGCCCTCAACCATTCGATTTACGAATCCCAGTGGCACATTCCCAGCTATTCGGCCTTTAGCGAAGAGCGTGATCCCGCCCCGGTCTATCGAGAATTTGCCCGCGTTCTCCGCACGGACGCAGCGCATCGCGGCATTGCCCATCAGCCACGGGTTATGAAGGTGCCGCAGTTCTCGGAAGACCTTGCGACTCTGCTCGTTCAGTTTCCGGATGCACGCCTGGTTATCGCCAGCCGAAACAACGACGCAGTGCTTCGCAGCGCTGTGTCACTGGCGGCCAACCAAATGGCGATCCAATGCGAAGATTGCGATTTGGATCGCATCGAAGCGCTTTGGGAGCACAAGATTTCCTTGCGCGAAAAACGCATCGCGGATGCCATTGCAAACTGGACAGGGCCCGTCGCACGCCTTGAATTCGACGCCCTCAATTCTGATTGGGAGAACGAGATTGAACGCGCCTATTCTGAGCTGGATCTCGATCTGACCGACAAAGCGAGGCAATCAATGCATCTGGCAATGACCGAAAGTGAAACAGGGCATCATCACGCGCATTCCGAACAACTTGCTCGCTTCGCAGCCCGATGAGTGCAAAATCTAAAGTCAAGAAAGACGCTGTAGTGTAACGAGTCGGCATGGGTCAGAGATGACGATCCCGTCATCAGACTCACCCAAGCTTGGAGGCACCCAAACAAGAAGGGCCGCCTGAACGGACGGCCCTTTTCGAACTCAATTCTTGATCGGTCAGCCAACGATCTCGTCAGCCGAGAAGAAGAATTCGATCTCAATCTTTGCGTTTTCATCGCTGTCCGAACCGTGGACAGTGTTCTCACCGATCGACAGGGCATGTTCCCTGCGGATTGTACCTTCGGCAGCTTCTGCCGGGTTGGTCGCGCCCATGATGTCACGGTTGCGCTTAACGGCGTCTTCTCCTTCGAGCACCTGTACAACAACCGGCTCGCTCATCATGAACTCGACAAGCTCACCAAAGAACGGGCGTTCCTTGTGCACGGCGTAGAAGCCTTCGGCCTGTTCCTTGCTCATGTGGATACGCTTCGACGCGACAACGCGAAGGCCAGCGTCTTCCAGCATCTTGGTAACCGCGCCGGTCAGGTTGCGCTTGGTTGCATCGGGCTTGATGATCGAGAATGTGCGGGTAACCGCCATGAGAATTTCCTTGAGATGAGGGCGCACCAGCGCGCCTGGGGAATGATTGCGCCGCGCCTCTAGCCCCGCCAGCGCGGCGGTTCAAGCCCTGCCAATGTGGCAACGTCTATTGGTCGAGTTTCGTACCGATCATCATTTGCGCTGAAGTCATCTCACCTTCGTCGCGGCTTGCCGTCACCATAAAGCTGGTGCCTTCCGCTTCGTTTTCTCCAGCGATCATCTGACTTCCATTCATGTTGGCGTCGATCTGGATTGTGATGCCAGCCTTTTCTGCCTGACCGCGATAATATTCGGCGATCTCTTTCGGACTCGCCTCGCTTTCGAACATGATCATGCTGCCATTGCCATCATTGTTGTTCGAAACCGTGGTGTTGGAGACAACCTTGGCTCCGGGATACATGCTGAAGCCATCGGGCAGATTGACGGCGACGTCTGCGCCGCTCCTTGCGATCACCTCTTCGCCATCCGGCCCGGTAATCCGGGTCGTCATCTCGTCGGAACCTTCGCCATCAACCGAATACGTAACCGTCTCGCCATCCTCATCGGTGATCGTTCCCGATTGCTCGGAACCACAAGAGCTGAGCGCAAACGCACCAACGATTACAG